>JALRJA010000438.1 GCA_023255235.1 Flaviramulus sp. | reverse complement strand
ACACTCAAGCTGCGTACCATTTCTTATATCAATACCAGTAGGGCAAACATGCACGCATTGAAAACAATCAATACAATCGCCATATCCTAAAGCTTGTCTGTCTTCATTTTTTCTAAATTTTTTTCTACCATTTTCGTTTTCACCTCGTTTATGGTCATAAGCTACAACAATAGATTTGGTGTCTAATAAAACACCCTGTAACCTTCCGTATGGGCAAGCAATAACACAAACTTGTTCTCTAAACCAAGCAAAAACAAAATAAAAAATAGCAGTAAAAATGAGTAAAGAAATTAAAGTATTTAAATGACTAAAAGGACCATCTGTTATATACTCAATCAATCTGTCGCCACTAATTAAATACGCCAAAAACACATTGGCTATAATGAACGAAATAGTTAAAAACACAACTAATTTTAATCCTTTTTTTAAAATTTTTTCGGCATTCCATGGTTGTTTTGCCAAACGTTTTTGTTTGCCTCTATCACCTTCAATCCAGTATTCAATTCGTCTAAAAACCATTTCCATAAAAATAGTTTGTGGGCAAATCCACCCACAAAAAATTCGCCCAAAACCAACAGTAAAAAAGGTGATAAAAACGACACCAATAATCATAGAAATAACAAATAAATGAAAATCTTGAGGCCAAAACGGAAAACTAAAAATATTAAAACGGCGTTCTAAAATATTGAACATTAAAAATTGATTCCCATTTATTTTTATAAAAGGTGATAAAAACAAAAACGCCAATAAAAAATAGCTTACCCATTTTCTGTATTTATAGAATTTACCACTTGGTTTTTTAGGATATACCCATGCACGCTTGCCTTCTTTATCAATAGTACTTATGGAGTCTCTAAATATGTCGTTCTCTTGGGTATCCAATGGTTAGTGTTTTTTTGATGAGAATTATAAAGTAGTTTAATAAGGTAATTTATAACAATTAGCTTTTAAAGTTTATATTAATTAAGTCGTTTGTCATTTTAAATAATGCTAATTTTAATATTGTTAAACATAACTTTGTCATTCCGATGTTAGGAGGAATCTCTTGAGAAACTAAAATGAGATTCTTCGCTTTCGCTCTCAATGATAATGAGATTCTCTTTTGATAGTTTTTTCAAAACCTCCAATACTCTTTAGCAACTTGCTTGTAAGTTACCCATTATTAATTATTTGTAATTAAATCAATCTACGTTTTTTCAGTAACATGAAACCCTTTTTTTAAATCATAATTTAGAACGGATTAATTAATTTATAAGTGTAGAATCTATTGCTTTTTCAACAGTTTCTGCATCAGTAGATTCTATATTAGTAGTAGGTTCATTTACCCAAATATCACCTTCTGCAGCTTTAGGGTTTGCAGGAGTGGTTCCTTGAAAAGTTAATATATAACTTGATACTTGTGCCATCTCAAGAGGTTTAAGCTGCTGTTTCCAAGAAATCATACCTTTTCCAGAACGACCACCTTCAGAAACTGTTTTATAAATACTTTTTATATCGCCTCCTAAAATCCAGTGTTCATCGGCTAAGTTTGGACCAATACCACCACCACCATCTGCCATGTGGCATGCCACACAATTAATGTCATATATGGTTTTTCCTGAACTTAAATCTGCAGCATCTGTGAGCAAGGTAACAGTGTTTACATCTACTAAGTTTTTGGCTGTTTTTTTATATTGTTCTATGGCAATTTTGGCATCAGCTAATTCGGTTTCTAATTCATCATATTGGTTTTCACCATCAAACACATGATATCTTAGCATATATACAGCTCCAAAAATAATAGTGGCATAAAAACCGTAAAGCCACCAAGGCGGTAAACTATTATCTAATTCTTTAATACCATCGTAGTTATGGTCTATAATAATATCGCTTTCTTCTTCAATAGGTTTGCCGCCAACAAGTTTTTTATAAATGTTATTAAGCCATGTAAATTTATATCCTTTTTCTTTTTCGGCTAAAAAACGGGCTTTAGCTTCTTCATCAAGTTTAAAAAGCATAACATTTTCTAATGCACCAATAATGGCTTCAATAGCAATTAAAATAAGCAGCACTAATAAAAGAAAGAGTGTTACATTTGGGTATTCTATAAATGCTGGTTTTTCGCCTGAATCTATAATGTATTCTACAAGTCCGAAGATTATAAAGAATACAACAATAACGCGAATCCAAGATGGAAATAATCGTCTCATAATTTATCGTTGTTTTGGTTGTCTAGTGGAATGTTACTAACCGTTTTTATATAGTCTTTTTTTGCTGTAATTACCCACCAAAAAAGGGCTACAAAAAACGTGAAAAATATAAGTAAAGATATAATAGGATAAATTTCTATATCGGTAATACTTTCCATGTGGTTTTTTACAAATTTTAACATGATTACAAATTTTGATGGTTATAATTATTCGGTTTCAGAATGTATATCTGTACCTAAACGTTGCATATAGGCTATTAAGGCTACAATTTCTCTGTTTTTCATTTCAACAAAATGCTCTCCATTTTCTTTAGCATATTTTTTGTTTTCTTCATAGTTTTTTGCAAAGTCGGGATCTATATATAGGTTTTCTTCAATTTTAGAGCCTTGTTCTAACATACTTAATTGTGCATTTGCTATATCATCGTCTGTGTATGGTACACCTAGTGCCATCATAGTTTTCATTTTAGCTTCGGTTTCCGATTTGTCTAGCTCACTTGATGGTCCTGTAATTAACCATTGGTATCTTGGCATAATAGAACCAGACGAGGTACTTTGTGGGTCGTACATGTGGTTAAAGTGCCAAATATCAGAATACTTACCACCAATTCTGTGTAAATCTGGTCCGGTACGTTTGCTTCCCCATAAGAAAGGATGGTCATAAACATATTCTCCAGCTTTAGAAAATTGTTTGTTATTGGCTCTCCAGTCATAGCGTTCAACTTCACTTCTAAAGGGGCGAATCATTTGCGAATGGCATCCTACACAACCTTCACGTATATAAATATCTCGACCTTCTAGTTCTAAAGGTGTATAGGGTTTTATACTAGCAATGGTTGGAATATTTGATTTTACCATAAGAGTTGGCACTATTTGAACAATGCCGCCAATTAAAATAGCAACAGTTGCTAGAATGGTTAATTGAACAGGTCTTCTTTCTAACCATGTGTGCCAACCTTCAGAAGCTGTGCGTTTTTTGGTAACACGCTCAAGAGCTGGTGCTTCGGCCAAATCATCTTCAACTTTGCTACCTTTTCTTATAGTTACAATAACGTTATAAACCATTATTAAAATACCTATTGTAAATAAGGTTCCGCCTATAGCACGCATCCAATACATGGGTATAATTTCTGTAACGGTTTCTAAAAAGTTACCATAAGTTAATGTGCCATCTGGATTAAATTGTTTCCACATACTAGCTTGTGTAAAACCTGCTACATACATAGGGAGTGCATACAGAATAATACCTAAAGTACCAATCCAGAAATGCAGATTTGCCAAGGCTAAAGAATACAGTCTTGTTTTAAATAGCTTCGGAATTAAGAAGTAAATCATACCAAAGGTTAAAAATCCATTCCAAGCTAAAGCACCAACGTGTACATGAGCTATAATCCAATCTGTAAAATGAGCAATGGCATTTACATTTTTTAAGGATAGAGTTGGTCCTTCAAAAGTAGCCATACCATATCCTGTAATGGCTACTACCATAAATTTTAAAACTGGGTCAACACGCACTTTATCCCAAGCACCACGCAAGGTTAAAAGTCCGTTTATCATACCACCCCATGAAGGCATTAATAACATTACAGAAAAGGCAACACCTAAATTTTGAGCCCATTCTGGTAAGGCTGTATATAATAAATGGTGAGGTCCTGCCCATATATAAATAAAGATTAAAGACCAGAAATGAACAATAGAGAGTCTATAAGAGTATACAGGTCTATTTGCAGCTTTAGGAACAAAATAATACATGAGCCCTAAAAAAGGTGTTGTTAAAAAGAATGCAACCGCATTATGGCCGTACCACCACTGTACTAAAGCGTCTTGAACACCAGCATAAACCGAGTAGCTTTTTAAGGCATTTACAGGTAATGCTAAGCTGTTAAAAATATGTAAAACCGCAACGGTAACAATTGTGGCAATATAAAACCAAATAGCTACATATAAGTGTCGCTGACGGCGTTTAAGTATGGTGCCAATTAAATTCCAGCCAAAAACAACCCATACCAAGGCAATGGCAATATCAATAGGCCATTCTAATTCTGCATATTCTTTTGAGGTGGTAATACCTAAGGGAAGTGTTATAGCTGCTGCAACAATAATAAGTTGCCATCCCCAAAAATTTATTTTACTTAAAATATCACTAAACATTCTAGCTTTAAGTAAACGTTGAGTTGAATAGTAAACACCAGCAAAAATGGCATTACCTACAAAGGCAAAAATAACGGCATTTGTGTGTAATGGCCGTAATCTACCAAAACTTAACCACGAAATACCGTCTGTTAAGTTAGGAAACAAAAACATAAATGCTAATAGTAAACCAATTAGCATACCTACAACACCCCAAAGCATTGTTGCGTAGAGGAAGTTTTTAACGATTTTATTATCGTAATGAAATTGTTGCATCTCCATAATTTTAGTTTTATTCTTTTTTGGTTAGTATTTTTTTATTGGGTTTTTCTTTAACGAGTTCGTCTTCAAAAAGCATTCGCACAGACGGTGTGTAACTATCGTCATATTGTCCCTTTTTTACAGCTATTATAAACGCTATAAAAAACCCGACAGCTACCGTAATACTTATGGCTAATAAAATATAAATAACGCTCATACCTAATTGGGCTTGGGTTTCAAAAGTACTGTCATACTAGTTTTAAAAAAATGACTTTTGTCATGTTTCATTTTAATTCTATTTCTCACTAAATATTAACACATTATGGTATTATAATTTATTTCAATTTTCTACAAATAATATTGCTGCAAATGGTTGTAAAAGCTACTATGCTAATAGAACTTAAAGGCATTAAAATAGCAGCTATAACAGGAGCTAGTTGCCCTGTAACTGCAAAATAAAGCCCTATGATGTTATAAAAAAATGACAATAAAAAACTCCATTTAATAATTTTTATAGCTCGTTTTGAAACGTTTATATAGTTATATAATTGGTTAAATTTTGAAGCATCTAAAATAGCATCACAAGCAGGCGAGAAAACATTCACATTTTCTGCAATAGCAATACCTACATTACTTTGTGCTAAAGCTCCAGCATCATTTAAACCATCACCAATCATTAAAATGTGAGCACCTTCTGTTTGGTGGTATTTTATATAGTCTAGTTTTTCTTCTGGTTTTTGATTAAAAATCAGTTTGGTTTTTGTAGGTAATAACTTGGTTAGATTTTCTTTTTCGCCTTCATTATCGCCAGATAGAATTACTAAATCATATTCTTTTTTTAACTTGTTAAATAATTGAGAAAGTCCTTTTCTGTATTTATTATAAAAAGTAAATTTTCCTTTGTATTGGTTGTTAGTGCTAATGTGCACTGTGGTATTTAGTGTTGCGGTATCAGTAGTATGCCCTACAAAAGAGGCAGCACCAATTTTGATGTTTTTATCTTTATATTTAGCTTCAATACCTTTTCCTATGTGTTCTTGAAAATCATCAAGTGTAAGAATATCATGTTTATTTAATATATCATAAAGAGACCTACTTAAAGGATGGTTAGAACCTCTTAAAGTGCTTTTTAGTAATGATTCTTCATCTCCTGAAAGTTGTAACCCTTCATAGTTTATTTTAATCTCTTTGTTGGTAGTTATAGTGCCTGTTTTATCAAAAATAATCGTGTTTATTTTTGAAAGTTGCTCGATAACCGAAGCGTTTTTAAGGTAACACTTTTTCTTGCCTAAAATGCGTAATATATTTCCTAATGTAAAAGGAGCTGCCAATGCTATGGCACAAGGACAGGCAATAATTAATACAGAAGTAAATACGTTTAATGCTTTGCTAGCGTCTTTAAACAGCCAAAAAGTAGTGGCAAAAATGGCTATAGATAAAACGGCAATTGTAAAGTTTTTACTAATGCTATTTGTTATGGTTGTAAAAGCTAGGGTTTTGTCTTTTTTAAACACATCGTTACTCCAAAGTTGTGTTAAATAACTCTGTTCTACGGTTTCTAAAACAGTTACCTCTATATTACCATGTAGTTGTTTACCTCCTGCAAACAGTTTATCACCCGATTGTTTAGAAACCGTTTTAGATTCGCCTGTAACAAAACTATAATCTATGTTAGCTTTTCCGGTTATTAAAATACAGTCAACAGGAATAAGTTCTTCATTTCTAATTAAAAGTTTGTCTCCTTTTTTAATATCATAAACTTGAATAGGTTCTTCTTTTCCTTCAAAAATTTTTGTTACGCCAATTGGGAAATACGATTTGTAATCACGCTCAAAAGATAAAAAGGAGTAGGTTTTTTGCTGAAAAAACTTCCCGAGTAATAAAAAGAAAACAAGACCGGTTAAACTATCAAAAAAACCAGAGCCTATATTAAAAACAATTTCGGCACTACTTCTTATAAATAACACAAAAATACCAAGTGCGATAGGAACATCTATATTTAAAATTTTTGAGCGTAATCCTTTAAAAGCAGATATAAAATAATCTTGAGATGAATAGAAAACTACAGGTAATGAAAATATAAACATAAGCCATCTAAAAAGATGCTTGTATTGTTCTAACCAAAATTCGCCCACTTGAAAGTATTCAGGAAACGATAAAAACATCACATTTCCGAAGGCAAAACCAGCTACACCAAGTTTGTAAATTAAAGACCTATTGACATCTTTTTTACCAATACCATAATCGTTTAAACTTATAAAGGGTTCATAACCAATGTT
Source organism: Flaviramulus sp. (assembly GCA_023255235.1). Taxonomy (GTDB): domain Bacteria; phylum Bacteroidota; class Bacteroidia; order Flavobacteriales; family Flavobacteriaceae; genus JALRJA01. Next base: position 3,549 of record JALRJA010000438.1, on the reverse strand, counting down.
ATTTAATAAAGTAACCAGATTTTTTAAAGTTATACTTTGAGAATTGAAAGTAATTCTAACCGATTTTTTATCAAAATTTACAATTGAAGCACTTATAGCAGGGTTTAATCTATTTAGGTTTTCAAGAATCCAAATACAAGAGCTACAATGTATATGCGGAATGTATAGCGTTACAATTTGTAGAGTATCACTGTTAAACTCTAACAGCTGTTCAACAATTTTTTGATTATCTAAAAAATGGTATTTACCCTCAACATCTTTAGGCTTTGCTCCAGGTGCTTGTTGAAAATCGTAATAGCAGGTTAAATCATTTTCAGAAAAAATTTCATACACCGTTTTACAACCATTGCAACAAAACGATTTTTGGTCATAAATAATCTCAGCTGAAGTTGCATCTAAACCACAATGGAAACACGTTTTAGTGTTCATAATTATTTGCTCATTTATACCTTAAGCAAAAATCTAAAAACACATAGCTTAAAAATATGATATTTGTCATGTTTTTTTTATTTTTACAAAACTTCAAGATTCATTATGGGAAATTGTGAACAGTGTATAATTAGGCAATTTAATGCGTTAAAATCTTTAACTAAAGACGAGTTGATACGCATATCTGGTTGTAAAACAACCAAAACCATTAAAAAAGGGGAAATAATTTTTGATGAAGGCGATATCTTAAATGGTGTTTACTGTATTAAAGATGGTATATGCAAACTATCTAAATTAAGTCAAAACGGAAAAGACCAAATTGTTAAAATTGCCGTTAAAGGAGATTTAATGGGACAACGCTCTTTAGTGACTGACGAGAGTTCTAATTTGCAAGCTGTTGCACTTAAAGATATGGAAGTTTGTTTTCTTCCAAAAAGTGAGATAGTTAAAGATTTAGAAAACAATACCAAATTTACCTTTGATTTACTAAAAAGTATGGCAAACGATTTAAAAGAAGCCGATGATATTATTGTTAATATGGCACAAAAATCGGTACGCCAACGTTTAGCCGAAACCTTAATTTATATAAACGATAATTTTGGTACAAACCCCGATGGTACTTTGAGTGTTTTATTATCTCGTGAAGATTATGCCAATATAGTAGGAACAGCTACTGAATCTGCCATTCGTGTACTATCGCAATTTAAAAAAGAAAAACTAATCTCTACATCTGGTAAGTTTCTAAAAATTGAAAATTTACAGGCTCTTAAAAGAATAGAATAAATAGTACACCAATTGTTTTGTTTACTAAGTATCTTATAATTTGTTGTAACTTGTAAGGTTATAGATATAAAAAGACTAAATGAAGGAAATTATATCTAATGTTTATTTAGTTATTTTAATGTTTATGAATGTTATTATTGAGTCAAGTTTAAAAACACTAAACAAAGCCGCATCGTTATTAAACAATATTGAAGACGATGTATTTTGTGATACATCTATTTCGCCCTATTATTCTAGTATAGGCAGCCATATTAGGCATATTTTAGATTTTTATGATTGTATTTTGAATAGTAATTTAGATAATACAGTTGATTTGACAGATAGAAAAAGAGACACAGATGTAGAAACCAAATGCAGTTGTGCCATTGAGTATTTAAACGCTATTATAAGCAAACTTACCAACTTAAACGTTGATATGAATAAAACTATTTTTGTTATTGATGATTTGGGTTTGGGTAAGATAAAAATGCCTTATACATATAGCGCTTTGTTAGCTCAAGCCAATAGCCATACTATACATCACTATGCTATAATATATTATATTATTGATAGTTTGAGTATTACCATTACAGATTCTAGTTTTGGATACAACCCAACAACACCTAAAAACAACGGTTAATTAAACGCTAAAATCATGTTTTTTTAAACATGCTATTCATAATTGTTTGGATGCCTTTAAATACTAAAAAAATGGCAAATGCCGATATTAAGCAACCAATTATTAGCATTGGTATATAGAGAGGTTTTTCAGGATTGTAAAAAGCGATGCTAATTAAAATGGGTCCTACAAAAAGGCTCATTAATGCAAAAACTAATATTTTAATTCCTTTTACTAAAACTGTTTTATCTGTTTTCATTGGTATAGTTTTTAATTGCTAACCTAACGTTTCCGTAGGTGTCTAATAATTTTTTGGCTTCTTTTTCAGTTATGTTTAAAGCTGTAATAAGCATTTTAGTGCCTCTATCAACTAGCTTGTTATTGCTTAGTTGCATATCTACCATTTTATTACCTTTAATGTGCCCAAGCTGAATCATTGTAGAGGTTGTTATCATGTTAAGCACTAATTTTTGTGCTGTTCCGGCTTTCATTCTAGAGCTTCCTGTTACAAACTCAGGACCTACAACAATTTCAATAGGAAACTTAGCTGCTAAAGAAAGTGGGCTATTTTGATTGCATGTAATACAGCCTGTTATAATTTTATTTTGGTTGCAGGTATTTAAAGCTTCTATAACATAGGGTGTAGTTCCAGAGGCAGCAATACCTACTACAACATCTTTTGAATTAATACCATATTCTTTCAAATCCTCCCAACCTTGTGTTAGAGAATCTTCGGCAAATTCTACAGCTTTTCTAATAGCACTATCACCTCCAGCTATTAACCCTATTACCAGTTCATGAGAAACACCAAAAGTTGGAGGACATTCTGAAGCATCTAAAATACCTAATCTGCCACTTGTTCCTGCTCCTATATAAAATAAACGACCACCATTTTTAAGTTTTTTTACTATTTCTTCAACCAGCAATTCTATTTGTGGTAATGCTTTTTCAACTGAAAATGCCACACTTTTGTCTTCTTTATTTATATTTTGAAGCAATTCTGAAACAGACATCTTTTCCAGATGATTGTAATTAGAATCTTGTTCTGTAGTTTTAAAAAAATCCATATTCTAAAAACCCATTTTTTAAATTGAGACTTTCATTTTTTAGTTGCTATTTAAAAGCTGAAAGGTGTATTCATTTTTATAGCATCCATTTACCTTATTCCAATCTTTTTTAAGCCCAATTTTTTCAAATCCTTTACTTGTAAAAAGTGTTATACTTACTTTATTTTCTTCTGAAATATTACAGTATAATTGATGTAAGCCTAAATGAGTAAAACAATAATCAATTAGCAATTGTAATGCTTCGCTTCCGTTTCCTTTCAATCTGTTATTAGGTTCTTTTATAAGAATACCAACGCCAGCTCGACTATTTTTAAAATCGAAATCAAATAAATCAATCAAACCTAAAGCATCATCCTTATAGTTTGAAATAACCAATCTAAGTTGTTTTACTTCAAATATATCTTTATGAGCATTATCTAAATATTGTTTTAATAAAAATTTAGAATAGGGTGTTTGTGTGTTGCTAATTTCCCAAACAGTTTCGTCGTTTTCAATTGCATGAATAAACTCTAAATCGGAAGGTTCTAAAGCTCTTAAATAAATATGTTTTCCTTTTAAAGTATGCATTTGTTGAATTTTTTTTGCTTTCAAAAGCGGTATCAAATAACAGTTATTAACACCTTAATTTATAGTTCCTTTAAAAACAAATTTGGCAGAACCAATAAGCCATAT
>JALRJA010000408.1 GCA_023255235.1 Flaviramulus sp. | reverse complement strand
CCATTTGTGTTGTTGCTCTAAATCAATTAACCCTAAACACGACACCAATTTTTTAGCTTCTTGCTTGTTATAATACACTTCACAGCACGGTTTTTTACAATCTATTTGCGGAAAACCAGCGTCTTGAGCTATTCCTAAAACAGTAATATATTGACCAGATATGGTATTTAATGCCTTTTCTTTTTGCTTGCTTAGGCAACCAAAAAATATACAAACAATTGTCGTGCTAAATATTTGTTTTAGTGTCATTTGATTACTTTTTTCTTTAGCTAATTTACGAAAATGAGTTTTAGCTTGTATAACTATTTTGCATCAAATCTTTTATAGAAAAATTAAATGCTGATATACATAAGTAGTTACAACTCTAAAATAATTATAGAATGTTTCTAAAATTTATAATTATATACTAAATTTTTTGTATATTGAATTTTTACTTTTAGTACTAAGTATTAAAAAATTTAACCAAATTTATTATTTTATGAAATCAAATCTATTATTATTAATCTTTTTATTGACTTTGGCTCACACCCAAGCTCAAAACCTGCCAGAAAATGCAGAACCAGGAAAATGCTACGCTAAATGTATCACACAAGACGAGTTTGGTGAAGAAACAGTAACTGTTGAAACCCATCCTGCTTATTCAAAATTAGAAATTGTACCTGCAACCTACAAAACAGTAGAAGAACGTGTATTGGTAAAAGAGGCTTCAAAAAAATTAGTTTATGTACCTGCAGTTTATGAAACAGTTGACGTTCCTTATGTTAAAACAGAAGGAAGAACAGATTTAGCAATAACGCCTGCACGTTTTGGTAAAACCTCAAAAACGTTTGAAGTTTACCCTAAAACTGCTGGATGGGAGTATAAAGAAACAGTTTGTGACTCCCCAAACAAAGAAGATTGTGTTGTTGCTTGTTTTGTTGAGTATCCTGCACAATCAAAAGATGTGAGCATTACCACGTTAAGTAACGATGCCACAACTAGTAATGTGCCTATTTCTGAAGTAACGGCTACCTATAAAAAACGCGTTGTTAAAACACCAGCTAGAGTAGATGAAATAGAAATACCAGCCGAGTATGTAACTATAAAAAGACAAGTTGTAGATACACCTTCTTCAACCAGAAAAGTAACTGTGCCTGCGGTAACAGAAACTATTACAAAAACCGTTTTAACTAAAAAAGGTGGTGTTACTACTTGGGAAGAAGTAGATTGTGGCTTATTTAATGCTAATGTTTTACCTATTTTTTATGATTTAGGTAGTGCTCGTATTACTCCTGAATCAAAGAGAATAATTGATAATACATTATTGCCTTTATTAAACAGTAAGCCTGTAAGCATAGAGTTAATGTCTCATACAGATTCTAGAGGTAATGATGATTTTAACATGTCGTTATCACAACAACGTGCTAATTCTGTTGTAAACTACTTAGTATCTAAAGGTATCTCCAGAAGCCGTTTAACTGCTAGAGGTTTTGGTGAAACTAGATTAGTAAACCGTTGTTCTAACGGTGTAGAATGTTCAGAAAGCGACCATCAAAAAAATAGAAGAACCGAATTTAGAGTTATAAATAACTAATACAGGTTTACCATAAACATAAAAAAGGCATCGTTTTTTGATGCCTTTTTTATGTTGTAAACTTGAAAACAACACTAATTTCTTTTATTTTGATATAACATATTGCGGATAGCTAGCCTCTTTCTTTTCAACTAATATGCCATAATTATCACTCATATTAGAAACCATCAAATCAAAATATTTATAATGAATATCCCAATCATGCAACGTATTAATGTCATTTTTTGAGTTAATAACAATTGGAGTATCTAATATATTTGATAGTTGATATTTAATTTCATTAATAGTCACATTATCTGCTTTAATATCAGAATCTCCAATTAAAAAATGTTGCGTATCATTTCCCCAATTAATTTGATTGGTGTCCCAAAGTTTAGATAATGTTACATCAAAAACTAGAACTTCGCCATTAATATAGTTTGTTGTTTGCTTTAAACTCAAAGCTTCTAATAGCACTTTTACTTTATTGTTATATGCTTCTGTATTAAATTTAAATTGAATTGTGTAGAGATTATTAATATCTGAAGGCATTATTATTTGGTTTTTGTTACTATTGAATGTGTAAGCAAAAATAGCCTGTAAACTTCCTGTTAGCTCTAAATAGTTTGTATATTTAATAACCTCTAATGACCTATTACTATCTATACTACTTGATAGCTTAAAAATTTCAAAATCGTTTTGTGGTTCAAGTTTTTTTTCTACAACATTTTTATGATAGGCTTGACGTATTATCATATCATCAACAGAGGCTTGACTTTTGTTCTGCTTTAAAAACTTGTCTACATGATACTGCTTAAAATCTGCCGGATGACCTTCCCAAACTTTAAAACCTTGTGCATTAAACAAAACACCATAAGGCAAACTAGAAACATTATTTTTTCTAAATGTTTCACCATCATAATCAATAGCTACCGCTAAACCATTTTTATGCTTAGTCATATACCTAGTAACTAAATCTGGATTTTCTTGTGATAATGAAAGCACAAAAAAATTTTCTGGATATTGCTTTTGTAGCGTTTCAATATATTTTGTTGCATGAATACAGGGTCCGCACCAAGTTGCCCAAAAATCAACAAAATAAAGAGCATTTTTATTTTGCTTTGCTAATGAAGAATGCTGAATGTATTCTGAGATCTTAATCTGCCCGAAAAAAAAGATGGGAAATATTACAAATAAGGAAAAAAATACGGTTTTTAAAAAGTTCATTTTAATATACTTTTTTATTCACTCAAAAACAAATAACAAAAATCATGCAAAAAAATTATGTAGTTTTATAACTTATTAAAATTGCAGACTAAAACATATCTTTGTTAAAGATATAAAACCCCATGTATTATGATTCGTAAAACTTTATTTTTTTTAGTTGCTTTTAATTTAATTGCTTGTGCAGAATTACAACAAGTTATTAATCAACTACCACAAGATACAACCATTGGAAACACCGAAATAGCTTCAGGATTAAGACAAGCATTGCATTTAGGTATTGATAAACAAGTAACTAAACTTGCCCAAACCGATGGCTTTTTTAAAAATGAATTGGTAAAAGTGGTATTGCCTGAAGAACTTCAAAAAGTTGATAAAGCTTTACGAGGTATTGGCTTAAGTAGTTTAGCTGATGATGGTTTGAAAATTTTAAATCGAGCTGCCGAAAACGCTGTAAAAGAAGCCGTTCCTGTTTTTATTGATGCCGTAAAAGGCATTACTTTTAACGATGCCAAAACTATTTTATTAGGCAATGTTGATGCCGCAACACATTATTTAACCGCAAAAACACAAACAGCACTTTACACTAAATTTAAACCTGTAATAGAAAACTCATTAAACAAGGTTGGTGCAAACGAGATTTGGAATAATTTAATAACACACTATAATAATATCCCTTTCACAAACAAGGTGAATGCCGATTTAACAAACTATGTAACCACGCAAGCTCTTAAAGGTGTTTATACCATGATTGCTGTTGAAGAAAAAGAAATACGCACTAAAATTTCTTCTAGAACTACCCGTTTACTACAAACCGTTTTTGCTTTACAAGATTAGTAGTTTACCTTGATTCTAAAAATAAAATTATAGAAAAAAATGACTATTCAAGAAATATTAAACACCACCACACACAGACCTTGGGAAGCCCCAACCGAAAGCTGGGCGTTTTATCAAGAATGGAATAATGCTGTTTTTCTTCACTGGGAAGTAGAGCTAGCTATATTAAAACAATTTGTGCCTAAAGAATTGGAAATTGATCTTTTTAACGGAAAACCTTGGGTTTCGTTGGTAGCCTTTACAATGGAAAAAATAAGACCCAAAAACCTACCAGCTTGTAAACCAATATCAACCTTTCATGAAATTAATATTCGAACATACGTTAAATTAAAAGGGAAAACCGGTGTTTATTTTTTAAGTATAGAAGCCGGAAACTATATATCGTGTAAACTAGCCAAAGCGATTTCAGAGCTTCCATATCGTTTTTCTAAAATGAAACGAGATAAAAACAGCTTTACTTCTATAAACTCTAAATTTAACGACAAGCTAAAAATTAAATATTCGCTTGGTAATCACTCAACAAACAAAACCAAATTAGATACCTGGTTAACAGAGCGATATGCCCTTTTTCAAGATACTAAAACCTCTATGAATATGTTTGAAATTCACCATTTAGAATGGCCTATAACTGAAATTCACTTAGAAGAATTGAACTTAGGCTATGATAGATTTAATGAATTAATAAACAATAAACCAAATATAACTCATTACTCTAAAGGTGTTAAAGTAATGGCTTGGGGAAAGCAAACAATAACAAACCTAAACACGCAATAAAAAAGAACTCATCTCCTTTTGAATATCTTGTGCTTTTAAAGCGGCAGCTTGAGCAAAATCGGCTTCTTTTGAAGCGTAAATAATAGCTCTTGAAGAATTTATTAGTAATCCTACGTTGGCAGTCATTCCATATTTGCAAACCGCCTGTAAATCGCCTCCTTGTTTACCAACACCAGGAACTAATAAAAAACTATCGGGGATAATTTTTCTAATATCTGCCAAATATGTTGCTTTGGTTGCACCAACAACATACATTAAATTATGGGCGTTTGTCCATGTTTTCGATGTTTCTATAACGTGTTTGTAAAGCTCTGTTTCTTGTGTGTGTGTTGTTTGAAAATCAAAAGCACCGTCATTAGATGTTAATGCTAAAAGAATAGTGAATTTATTTTTAAAAGCTAAAAAAGGTTCTACAGAATCTTTACCCATATAAGGTGCAACTGTTACAGAATCAAAGGCTAAGTTTTCAAAAAAAGCTTTGGCATACATGCTACTTGTATTACCAATATCGCCTCTTTTGGCATCTGCTATGGTAAATATTTCGGGGTAGTTTGTGTTTAAATACGCTATGGTTTTTTGCAATGATTTCCATCCTTTCAATCCATAAGCTTCATAAAAAGCAATATTAGGTTTATAGGCAACGCAATAGTTGTGAGTAGCATCAATAATAGCTTTATTAAAAGCAAAAATAGGGTCTTGTTCTTTTAGTAAATGCTCAGGAATTTTGTTTAAATCTACATCCAATCCAATACATAAAAAGGATTTTTTCTTTTTTATTTGATTCACTAAATAATCCTGTGTCATTAGTTACGTATTTGGTTTTTTAATTATGTGATTTTTATATTCAAAATAAACTGATAAAACCATACTTAAACCACATCTGTGTTAGCTTGTAACTTTTGTGTGTTTTCAGCTAATTGTAATTCGTTAATTATTTTTTGAATATCGCCATTAACAATATTACTTAAATCGTATAGTGTTAGACCAATTCTATGGTCTGTTACACGACCTTGTGGATAGTTGTATGTTCTAATTTTTGCACTTCTATCGCCACTGGTAACCATACTCCCACGTTTTGCTGCATCTTCCTCCATTTTTTTTGCTAATTCCATATCATACAAACGTGAGCGTAATACTCTAAAGGCTTTTTCTTTATTTTTATGTTGCGATTTTTGGTCTTGGCACTGTGCTACCAATCCTGTGGGGATATGAGTTAGCCTTACTGCAGAGTATGTGGTGTTAACAGATTGCCCGCCAGGACCGGAAGAGCAGAAAAAATCTATTCTAACATCTTTTGGGTTTATTTCTATATCAAATTCTTCAGCTTCAGGAAATACCATAACAGTTGCTGCACTAGTGTGAACGCGTCCTTGTGTTTCGGTTTGTGGTACACGTTGTACACGGTGTACACCTGCTTCAAATTTTAGAGTTCCGTAAACATCTTCACCCGAAACTTCAAACTGTATTTCTTTAAACCCGCCATTTGTGCCTTCGTTAAAATCTACTACATCAACTTTCCAGCCTTTGCTTTCACAATATTTGCTGTACATTCTAAATAAATCGCCTGCAAAAATACTGGCTTCATCGCCACCTGTACCAGCTCGTAATTCTACAACAGCATTTTTTGAGTCTTCTGGGTCTTTTGGTATTAAAAGCAGCTTAATTTGGTCTTCTAATACGGGAATTCGTTCTTTAGATTCGTCGTATTGCATTTTTGCCATTTCAACCATTTCTGCATCTCCACCTTCTGATATTATGGCTTCTGCTTCTGATAGGTTATTGGTAGCTTCAATATATTCTTCCCTTTTATCCATTAAGATTTTAAGGTCTTTATATTCTTTATTAAGCTGTATATATCGTTTTTGATCTGCAATAATATTGGGTTGGATAATTAAATCACTTACCTCATCAAAACGTTGTTTAATTATTTGTAATTTCTCTAGCATGTACCTGTTTAATTGGTTTCAAAAATACGATAATTTATGAATTTAAAGTGGCTGATTTTTGTGATATTCTATATCGCTTAATTTAAAGTCTATATATTGAAATTCCCCGTATGTGCTACGAGGAATATTTCAAAATTTTAAAAAAAACCTGTTATTTATGCATCAATATTGGCATAAATAGCATTTTTTTCTATGAAGTCTCTTCGTGGTGGTACTTCATCTCCCATAAGCATTGAAAAAATTCTATCTGCTTCGGTACCATTGTCAATTTGAACTAAACGCATAGTTCTAAATTCTGGATTCATGGTAGTATCCCAAAGTTGTTCGGCATTCATTTCTCCAAGACCTTTATATCGCTGAATTTTTGAGCCGTCACCATAATCGGCAGGAGGGTGCGGTTCCTGAATATCTGTAAAAACTCTTTTTGTATTAGAAATAATACAGTCCTCATCAATCCAACCTTATTTTAAATTTCTTGATACTGATAATGAGAAAAAATACCGTCATTCCTGCCAATAT
>JALRJA010000389.1 GCA_023255235.1 Flaviramulus sp. | reverse complement strand
TGATAGAATTGAAAAATGGCATAAAATAATTAAAGAACATAGTCTTTATGAAACGATAATGCCCAAAAAAGCATCTTAGTTTAGTGCTTTATAGTAACCTAAAGGTCATGATATAAAATTGTAAGGATTTTACAGTTTTATATCATGACCTTTAATATATAAGTAGTTTTAGTTTTTGTATATCTTATTCTTCTTCTGTAGTAGAAATTTTGGCTGGTTTTACAGAAGCATCATGAGCGTTGTAATACTCTTCTAAAAGATTCATGGTGGCATTTAATAAATCTTTGGTTTCTAATAAAATAGCAAAATAAAGAGTTGTGTTTTTAGGGCTTAACTCATCGTTTCTGGTGCGTTCTACTTGTTTTTGAATTTTACTGGCAACAAGTCCTAATATTTCTTGTTTTCTTCCTAAAATAATTCCTATTTCTTCAAAAGAACGCGAATCGAAGGCATTTTTAGTATTGATAAAAAATGTTTCAAAACGGCTATCAACCTCTTTTAGTTCTTTAATTTGATTGAATTTTAACTTTTTATGGTTGTTATTAACGTGCTTATGGCTTACCTTACTTATATACTCAAGCGATTGTGCCATATCTTGTAAGTATCCTAAAACATGTATGTAAAAATTACTAGCGCCAATGCTAGACTCATCTAAATTTTTAATAAAATAATAAATATTATCTCTAAGTTCGTCAACCTCAGCCGATAGTTTTGCTACTTGCTTTTTGTTCTTTTTTAATAAATCAAAATCTTGTTTAGCTAATCCGTTAATGGCATTACTGTATATTTTTTTACCTCTATTAACAACGTTTGCGATGTTTTCGGCACTTTCATGAATTACGCCTTGTATAGAGCTGCTTTCTGCTTTTTGCAAACTATCTTCAGCCTTTTGCTCTTTGGCTTGCTTTCTGTGGTTTAAATAGTTTACCACAAGCAAAAGAATAGCTACACTTAATAATATGGTTAAGGCAATACCTCTACCATGAAACAAAATAAACGCCATTAAAGCGGCAGCGGCAAAAGCACTTATAGCAGTAAAAAACCAACCTCCAATAACGTTTAACACACCGGCTACTCTGTAAACGGCACTTTCGCTTCCCCAAGCTCTATCTGCTAATGATGTTCCCATGGCAACCATAAAGGTTACATAGGTTGTAGATAAAGGTAATTTCATAGAGGTTGCTAAAGATATTAATATACTCGCTACCATAAGATTAACAGCTGCTCTTACTAAATCAAAAGCAGGTAAATCTTCGGTTTTTATAGCTTTTGAAATTGTTGGTTTTTGAAATTGATTATCAATATAGTTTTTTACTGAATTTGGCAGTAAATAACTAAACGTTTTGGATGATGCAATACTTAACCTCACAATACCTCTCGATAAATAATTAGGTTCAAAGCGTTCTTTAACCTCATCTTGTCTTGATAAATCAACCGATGTTTTTACAACCGCTTTAGCTTTGCTAGAAAACCAAAGTGTTAAAACCATTACCAAGCCAGCTGCAAGCAATAAGTATGGTTGCGTTTGTACAGTATCGGCAAGACTAGACATGCCGTAGTTTGAAGGGTCTATACCACTAGCAGACCAATCAGCATAGGCATTATATGCCGCAATAGGCACACCAATAAAGTTAACTAAATCATTGCCAGCAAAAGCAACAGCCAAAGCAAATGTTCCAACTACAATAATAATTTTGTAAATATTAACCTTAAAAAAAGATATTGCAAGTAGTGACAAAAAACTAAAAACTAAAAAACCAACCCCTAACAAAGTATAGGTGTTTGTAGAAATTAAATCTTTTATACTACCACTCATAAAAGAGGCGTTTTTAATACCTTTTATAAGTATAAAGTATATTATAGAACTTACAGCTATACCACTAAAAATGGCCCCAAATAACTTGGGCTTGTCATTAAAATTAAACGATAATAACAGCCTAGAAACAAATTGAATAAAGGCACCAACCGTAAAGGCAATAACCACAGAGAGCAAAATACCTAAAATAATTTCAATTGCTTTTTCATTATTAATATAATTGCTAATATCTAAAAGGGTTTGGGCACTATCTTTTGATATTTTAATTAAAGCTATACAAACTGAAGCTCCTAGTAGTTCAAAAACAATAGATACGGTTGTCGATGTTGGCAACCCAAGGGTGTTAAAAAAATCTAGTAGTAAAATATCTGTAATCATGACAGCCATAAAAACAATCATAATTTCGTCAAACATAAATTGGCTAGGGTTAAAAATACCTTTTCTAGCCACTTCCATCATTCCGCCAGAAGACATTGCACCAAAGGCAACACCTATACTAGCTACTATTATAATAGTTTTATAAGAAACTGCTTTTGAGCCTATTGCCGAATTAAGAAAATTTACAGCATCATTACTTACTCCTACCACTAAATCTGCAAGTGCCAAAAAAGCCAATGCAACTAACATGTAGATATAGATGTTTTCCATTTTAAAATGTAAAGGTTAAAACAAATGTCTTATTTTAAATTGAACTCAATGTTACCGAAATGTTATCTTATTTTTTGTTTTTGAAAAAAATTTACGCTTAAAAACGACTTTTTATAACTATTATAATGATTTGCAAATTAGTTTTTTTTATAATAATCTCAAAATCAAGTTTTTATAAACCTAATGTTAATTTAATGTTACCTGATTGTTGTTTTATTGTAAAACTTTATATATGTTTGTAAAGTAAATATTAACTAAAACTTTTAAGAAAATGAAGAAGATTATTGTTTTAGCCATAGCACTTTGTACAGCCATAGCATTTGCCCAAAAAGAAAAAAAAGTATCTTTTAATAAAGAAACAAACTTGGTTGATGTTGTTTATTATCATGATAATGGCACAGTGAGTCAAACAGGCTTTTTTAATTTAGATGGTAAATTAGAAGGTAATTGGATAAGTTATAGCGAAGATGGCATTAAGTTGGTTTCTGCTTTTTACGAAAACGGAAAAAAGGTAGGTAAATGGACTTATTACATTGATGGCGAAATAAAAATGGTTAGTTATTCTGATAATGTAGCTTCTATATAATATTGGGTAATAACCAAAAAAAACGCCTAGATTTTAAAATTCTAGGCGTTTTTTTTATTTAAAAACTTAAAATTTGTAGGAATACCCAATAGAAAATTCGGTTCCGGGTTGTCTCAATGAAAAAACCCTATCTTGGGCATTAAACGATTGAAATACACTTTCTTTTTCGGCTCCTAATATATTACTTACTTTAATGTCTATAGCCGATTTTTTATTCTCTCCAAAAGCTTTATTAAAGGTAAAGTTTAAGCTCTCAAATGGTAAGGTATAAACATCTGGTATGCCTCCTAAACCAACAACCTCAAGGGTTTCTCCTTGCATATTAAAAAACAACCCTGTTTGCAAACCCAGAGCATCATTTGTATAGTTTAAACTTGTGTTTATTAAAAACGGTGATTGCCCTTGTAGGTTTCGTTTTCTATCAATAGTTTGACCGTCTCTGGCACTAGCCGCTCTAGAATTAAACTCGCCATCAGACATGGTTAATTCTGACTCGGTAACCGATGCATTGATACTAAATTTTAAATCTTTCAGGCTTTCTAAAAGAAACCCTAAGTTTTGTCTAAACTCAATTTCACCACCATAAACAGTTGCTGTTCCTAAGTTGGCAACCGTTAATTGAGTAGGTGCCGATGCAAAGAATGATTTTTCTATCGGGTCTTGAAATTGTTTGTAAAATCCGCTTATAGCAACCATTTGACCGGCATCTCCAAAACGCTCAAATCGTAAATCAAAATTATCTACATAAGTGGGTTTTAAATTAATATTACCAATAAATAACCTGTCTGTTATTGGGTCAAAAATTTGTACAAAAGAAGCTTCCTTAAAAGAAGGTCTTGCTGTTGTTTTATAATATGATGTTCTAATGTTTGATTCATCGCTTAGAGCATAAATAAAGTTTGTCGATGGAAACAAATCGTGCTTATCAATTACTTTAAATCTTAG
>JALRJA010000212.1 GCA_023255235.1 Flaviramulus sp. | reverse complement strand
ACGAAGAACAAAAAAAAAAATATGTACCAAAACTAGCTTCTGGTGAATGGTTTGGAGCTTATTGTTTAACCGAACCCAGTGCTGGTAGTGATGCCAATTCTGGAAAAACCAAAGCTGTTTTATCTAATGATGGAAAATCATATAAGATTACCGGACAAAAAATGTGGATTTCAAACGCAGGCTTCTGTAGTTTAATGATTGTTTTTGCTCGCATTGAAGATGATAAAAACATTACTGGTTTTATAGTAGAATACAACCCCGAAAGTCCTAATGGCATTACTATGGGCGAAGAAGAACATAAATTAGGAATTAGAGCTTCTTCTACAAGGCAAGTATTTTTTAACGAAACTACTGTTCCTGTTGAAAATATGCTTTCAACCAGAGGAAATGGTTTTAAAATAGCTATGAATGCATTAAACGTTGGAAGAATTAAACTAGCCGCTGCTTGTTTAGATGCACAACGTAGAGTTACCTCTATTTCGGTAAAATATGCCAATGAGCGTATTCAATTTAAAACCCCTATTTCAAGCTTTGGTGCCATACGTCAAAAAATTGCCGAAATGACAACAAACTGCTGGGTTGGCGAATCTGCAAGTTATCGTGCTGCAAAAAATATTGAAGATAGAATTTCCATTCGCAAAAACAATGGTAAAGACACGCTTCAAGAAGCCGAATTAAAAGGCGTTGAAGAATATGCAATTGAGTGTTCAATATTAAAAGTAGCTGTTTCAGAGCATACTCAAAAATGCACAGACGAAGCTATTCAAATATTTGGTGGTATGGGATTCTCAGAAGAAACCCCTGTTGAATCGGCATGGAGAGATGCTAGAATTGCCAGAATTTATGAAGGTACCAATGAAATAAATAGAATGTTAAGTATTGGTATGCTCATCAAAAAAGCCATGAGAGGACATGTAGATTTACTTACTCCTGCTACTGCTGTTGCTAATGAGCTAACAGGAATTCCATCATTTGAAACACCAGATTATTCAGCATTATTTTCAGAAGAAAAAAGCATTATTGTTAATTTAAAAAAACTGTTTTTAATGGTATCGGGTGCGGCTTTGCAAAAATATGGAGAAGACATAGAAAAGCAACAACAACTTATGCTTGCTGCTTCTGATATTTTAATTGAAATTTATTTAGCAGAATCGGCTATTTTAAGAGCTGAAAAATTGGCGAAAAAAGAAGGTGAAAACAATGTAAAAGAACAAATAGCTATGGCAAAATTAAACTTGTTTCATGCTATTGATGTTATTGAAACTGCTGGAAAACATTCTATTATATCATTTTCTTCAGGCGATGAACAACGCATGATGCTCATGGGGTTAAAACGTTACATCAAATATGTTAATATGCCTAATATTATAGAATTACGAAATATAATTGCCGAAAAAGTAATTAAAGAAAACAAATACTGTTTTTAATGTAAAATAGTATTTACAGTGTGACTAACTCTTTTTTAAAAACGCTTTGAAAAATATTTCAAAGCGTTTTTTCATTATATTTAAACCTCAATCCCAAATCATTTAAAAATGAAGCTTCCGATTTTTTTGTTAATTAGTTTCTTTTATCAAATTGTCTTTTCTCAATCTGATAAAACAATTAACGCAGAACAATCACTAAAAATTACACAAACCTATATTGACTATTTTAATAATAGAAACATTGATTCTTTATTCAAAATTTATCATAATAACATTGTACATGCTAAGTTTCCTAATGACACTTTGGTTTATGGTAGAGATGAATTAATTAAAAATCATATTGATTATTTTAAAAACACCAAGACATCGCAGGTAAGGATATTACATAAAATGGCACTACATAATGTGGTTATTAATGAAGAGTTAAGCAATACTAATACTGCCAACAGAAAAATAACGCTTTATTTTACTACTGATGAAAATATAAAATCGATGACTTTTATTAGTGCTAAAAAAACAACTACAAACCCCGAATTTATTGTAAACAAACAGCTAGAAGCATACAACCAAAGAGAGATAGATAAATTTGTAGAAACTTATTCAAGCAATATTAAGCTTTTCAAGTTTCCAGAGCATTTATTTTCTGAAGGTCATGAAGGTATTCATAGCATTTATGATTCACTCTTTAAGAAAACGCCAAATTTAAACGCACAAATAGTTAACAGAATGGTATTAGGAAACATAGTAATAGATAAAGAACAAGTTACCATGAACGACATTGTTTTTTACGCCATAGCAATATATGAAGTTGAAAATGATAAAATTTCTAAAGTAACATTCATTAAATAAACTATGAAATAAGCAATACCATATTTTAAAAAAACAGTTTATATTTATAAAAAATTTGAATCAATTCCTGCTAAAAAAATTAAACAGATGAAGCACTTAACTACAGTCTTATTTTTTGTTATTTCAATTTCAGTTTTCACCCAAACCAATGAAAAATTATATGATATAATTAATTCTGTTTCAGCTGAAAGAATTGAAAAAGATGTGCAAACTTTAGTAAACTTTGGAACAAGAAATACCTTTAGCGACACACTGTCAAACACCAGAGGTATTGGAGCCGCAAGACGTTGGATAAAATCAGAATTTGAATCTATATCAAATTCTTGTAATAATTGCTTGAGCGTTTTCTATCAAAAAGATTTTGTTACCAAAGAAGGAAACAATCGGGTACCACATGATGCTTGGGTAGTAAATGTGGTAGCCATTCAAAAAGGTAGTAAATACCCAAATAGGTATATTATTATGAGTGGAGACATAGATTCTCGTGCCAGTGATACAATGAATTTTACTATTGATGCACCGGGGGCTAAGGACAACGCATCGGGTCTGGCAGGACCCATTGAAGCTGCACGCGTACTCTCTCAATACAAATTTGAAAACAGCATTATGTATGTTGGTTTATCTGGTGAAGAGCAAGGACTTTTTGGTGGTGCTGGTTTGGCTCAATATGCAAAAGATAAGGGTTGGGAAATTATTGGGGTTTTTAATAATGATATGATTGGTAATATAAAAGGAGTTGATGGTGTTATAGATAATCGTACGTTTAGAATCTTCTCAGAACCTGTTCCTCCAAACGAAACTGAAAGAGACCGTACTTTACGCCGATTTTATGGTGGTGAAGTTGATGGTATTTCTCGTCAACTAGCACGTTATGTACACAAAAACGTAAAAATTTATATGCCAGAAATGAACCCTGTAATGATTTATAGATTAGATAGATTTGGTCGTGGCGGTCACCATCGTCCTTTTAATGATTTGGGGTATGCTGGTATTAGAATTATGGAAGCTCATGAAAACTATACCCAACAGCATCAAGATATTCGTGAAGAAAACGGCATTCAATATGGCGATGTTATAGAACACGTAAATTTTGAATATGCCAAAAAACTAACCGCCGTAAATGCCATAAATTTAGCCAGTTTAGCATCTGCTCCTACACATCCAAAAAATGTTGCTATTGGAGGTGTTGTTGAAGCCTCAGTAAAACTAAAATGGGATAAAGTAAACGGTGCAAAAGGCTATAAAATATATTGGAGAGATACCACCTCAACTACTTGGGATAATTATAGATATGTGGGCGATGTTACAGAATTTAAATTGGATGGTATTGTAATAGATAATTACTTTTTTGGAGTTGCCTCAGTGGGTGAAAATGGCTTTGAAAGCGTTGTTGTTTTTCCTAATAAAGTATTTAGCAATTAAATTTTTAGATGTTTATTGATTAATTTTAACAAAATTTAAAACCATGAAAAACTGGATTTACCTACTAGCTTTTTTTATTATCACAACCGCCTTTGGTCAAGATTTACAATCTGAAAAAAATAAATTTACCAGACAAGACACATTAAGAGGCTCTATAACACCAGAACGTGCTTGGTGGGATTTAAGCTATTACCATTTAGATATAAAAGTAAACCCCGATAACAAATTTATATCAGGAAAAAATACTATTCAGTATAAAGTACTAGATGCTAAGAAAGTGCTACAAATTGATTTGCAAAAACCTCTAAAAATAACAGCTGTTATTCAAAATGGAGATACGCTAGCAGTAAACCAAGATGGAAATGCCCATTTTATAACTTTAAAGAAACCACAAACAGTTGGAAGTATTCAAAGCCTAGACGTTTTTTATGAAGGCAACCCTAAAGAAGCTGTAAGAGCTCCTTGGGATGGCGGTATTTCTTGGAAAAAAGACACTAATGGCAATCATTTTGTAGCATCTTCATGTCAAGGTATAGGAGCCAGTATATGGTGGCCTTGCAAAGACCACATGTATGATGAAGTTGATAGTATGCTAATTAGTGTAAATGTGCCTTCAAAACTCATGAATATTTCAAACGGAAGATTAAGAAAAGTAGAGCAAATTGGAGATACAAAAACCTTTTCTTGGTTTGTAAGCAACCCCATAAACAATTATGGTGTTAATATAAATATTGGTGATTATGTACATTTTTCTGAAGTTTATGATGGCATAGGAGGAAATCTTGACATGGATTATTATGTCTTAAAATACAATTTAGAAAAAGCGAAAGAACATTTTAAAGATGCCCCAAAAATGATGAAGGCTTTTGAGCATTGGTTTGGGCAATATCCATTTTATAAAGATGGTTTTAAACTGGTAGAAGTGCCTTATTTAGGTATGGAACACCAAAGTTCTGTTACCTACGGAAATCAATTTAAAAAAGGCTATTTAGGCAACGATTTGTCTGGTACAGGTTGGGGTTTAAAATTTGATTTTATTATTATTCACGAATCAGGACATGAATGGTTTGCAAACAATATTACTTATAAAGATGCTGCCGATATGTGGATTCATGAAGGCTTTACAGCTTATTCTGAAAATTTATTTTTAGATTATTATTACGGAAAAGAAGCTGCTTCAGATTATGTAATTGGAACACGAAAAAACATTAGAAATGATAAACCAATTATTGGCAAATATAATGTTAATAATAAAGGCTCTGGCGATATGTATTATAAAGGAGCCAATATGCTACATACCTTACGACAACTTATTGAAGATGATCAAAAATGGCGACAACTATTACGTAAAATAAACCTAAGGTTTTATCACCAAACAGTAACTACAAAACAAATTGAAGATTTTATTTCTAAAGAATCGGGTATTGATTTAACCCAGTTTTTTAATCAATACTTAAGAGATGTAAGGCTACCAAAATTAGAGTTTTCTCATAAAAAAAACACTGTAAAATACCGTTGGACAAATATTGTTGACGGTTTTGATATGCCTGTTAAAATAGGTATTGGTAAACATGACCAAAAATGGATTTACCCAAAAGCCGAATGGCAAACACTAGAAATCAGTTCAGGTAAAATACCCATTACAATTGATAAAAACTTTTACATAGAGGTAAAGATGTTTTAATTTAAACCCCATACAAACAAAAAAACCCTTCCTGTTTCCAGGAAGGGTTTAATAAATACTAAGCATTTAGTATCAAAAAAGG
>JALRJA010000077.1 GCA_023255235.1 Flaviramulus sp. | reverse complement strand
TATACACATGCTGGTCCAGAAATTGGTGTAGCTTCAACAAAAGCATTTACCACTCAAATTACCGTTTTAACCCTAATGGCATTACGATTAGCAAGAGCAAAAGGCACAATAAGCAGTTCCGATTTTCGCCAGCATTTACTCGAGTTAGAATTAATTCCCGATAAAGTAAAAAAAACCTTAAAATCTGAAAACCATATTAAAATGATTGCAGATATTTATAAAGAGTCTCGCAACTGTTTGTATTTAGGGAGAGGGTATAATTTTCCTGTTGCTCTAGAAGGTGCCTTAAAATTAAAAGAAATATCGTATATCCATGCCGAAGGCTATCCTGCCGCAGAAATGAAACACGGACCAATTGCTCTCATTGATGAAAATATGCCAATTGTTGTTATTGCAACAAAAAAAGGGCATTACGAAAAAGTTGTAAGTAACATACAAGAAATAAAATCGAGAAAAGGGAAAATAATTGGAATTGTTACAGAGGGCGATACCCAAGTAAAAGAGCTAGCAGACCATATTATTGAAGTTCCAGAAACACTTGAGTCTTTATCGCCTTTATTAACAACCATACCATTGCAGTTACTGTCTTACCATATTGCAGTTATGCTAGGTAAAAATGTTGATCAACCCAGAAATTTAGCAAAATCTGTTACGGTGGAATAGATTTTTTCAAACAGTATTTAATCAATAGCTATAAAGAAGTAAGTTTATCACTGAGCCTTTAGAAAGTGGTAACTAATAAACAATTTTGATAAACTGTTTCTATGCTATTACTAATTTTGTAAATTGCACAAAGCTAAAAAGCAATTTATAATATGGTTACTTTAAAACAACTTTCAAAAGAGCTAAATGTTTCAATATCAACAGTATCTAAAGCTTTAAATAATAGCGAGGAGATTGGTGAAGAAACCATAAAGCGGGTTAAAGAATTGGCTGAGTTGTACAACTATAAACCTAATAAAGTAGCTTTAAGTTTAAAAAACAACAAAACTAAAACCATAGGGGTTATTATTCCTAATATACTTAGTAGATTTTTGGCAAAAGTGCTTTTTGGAATTGAAAGAGAAGCAACAAAACACGGTTACAATATTATAACCTGTATATCTAACGAATCGTTAGAAAAAGAAAAAGAAAGCCTGCAATTATTGGCAAATGGTAGTGTTGACGGCTTTATTTTATCGGTGTCTGAAGAAACTCAAATTAATAATGATGTATCACATTTTAAAAAAACAATCAACAATGGTTTACCTATTGTTATGTTTGATAGAGTTGCCCATGATGTCATGTGTGATAAAGTTATAGTAGATGATTTTGATGCAACATACAATGCCACCAAAAATTTAATTCTTGAAAAGCGTAAACAAATTGTTTTTATAAGCAATATAAACACCTTAAGTGTTGGGAAATTAAGAGAACGCGGCTATAATAAAGCCATTTTAGAAAGCGGAAATTTAAAACCCCTAGTTTTAAAAATTAAAAAGAAAGAAGATCATCAAAAAAAAATAAAAGCCTTTTTTAAAAAGAACCCATCAATAGATGGTATTGTAGCTGCCGATAGTTCATCTGGAATTATTGCTTTAAACACAGCCATAAATTTTGGTTTAAAAGTTCCTAAAGATATATCTGTTATTGCTTTTGCAAGTAAGTCAGACTCAAATCACACACTCCCAAAACTCACAACCATAAGACAACATGCCAAGCTAATTGGTGCTAATGCAGCACAAATGCTAATACACAGAATGCAGCAAGCAAACAAAGAAGAAGATGTTAAAACCAAAATAGTTAAAACAAGTTTAGTGAAAAGTAAATCTACTTTAAGATAAAAATATAATCTAAACTTTGTTTTGGCACAACACCCGCTTTTAATAACAACCACAGCGTTTAAGTTGTTAGTGGCTTTAAAAACAAAATGACTAAAGAAAAAATAATTTTAGGAATTGACCCAGGTACAACCATTATGGGTTTCGGACTTATAAAAGTAGTTGGAAAAACCATGCAATTTGTTCAACTAAATGAATTAGATTTAAAAAAATATGAAAGTCATTATTTAAAACTAAAACTTATTTTTGAACGTACAATAGAACTTATTGATACACACAACCCAGATGAAATTGCCATTGAAGCTCCTTTTTATGGTAAAAATGTGCAAAGTATGCTAAAATTAGGAAGAGCTCAAGGTGTTGCTATGGCAGCAGGTTTAAGTAGAGAAATACCAATTACAGAGTATTTACCCAAAAAAATTAAAATGGCTATTACAGGAAACGGAAACGCCAGCAAAGAACAAGTTGCTAAAATGCTTCAAAGCTTACTACAACTTAAAACCTTACCAAAAAACCTCGATGCTACTGATGGTTTGGCTGCTGCTGTTTGTCATTTTTATAACTCAGGTAAAGTTAATATTGGTAAAAGCTATTCTGGATGGGATGCTTTTGTAAAACAAAACCCGAAAAAAATAGGCTAAAAGTGTAATTTTCGCATCATTTGATTAAAAATAACGTTTTTACGTTTCTTAAGTCATACAAAACTATAAGAATTTAAAATTGAAAGCTACAACAACAAGTATAAAATCGCCTTTTAAATGAGTGGCATTTACATACATATTCCATTTTGTAAGCAAGCTTGTTTTTATTGCGATTTTCACTTTTCAACTTCATTAAAAAAGAAAGATGCCCTTCTTGAAGCTTTAGCTAGAGAATTAGAATTACGAAAAGATGAATTACAAAACACAGCCATTGAAACTATTTATTTTGGAGGCGGAACACCCTCATTATTGTCTATAACAGAATTGCAATTTTTAATTTCCAAAATCGATGCAAATTATAAGCTTATAGAAACACCAGAAATTACTTTAGAAGCAAACCCTGATGATTTGGTATCTGTTAAAAAGGAATCAAAAACTATTTTTGAAGACTACAAAAGCATTGGCATTAATAGACTTTCAATAGGCGTGCAATCTTTTTTTGAAACCGATTTAAAACTCATGAATAGGGCACACAATGCCAATCAAGCTAAAGCCTGTTTAAAAGAAGCAACACAACATTTTGATAATGTTTCAATTGATTTAATTTATGGAATCCCTAATGCATCAAATACAAGTTGGATAGAAAATATTGAAATAGCATTGTCTTACAATATTAGGCATATTTCAAGTTATGCTTTAACGGTAGAACCCAAAACAGCTTTAGAATCCTTTATAAAAAAAGGGCTTATAAAAAATGTAGATGATGCAGTAGCTCAACAACAATTTTATATTTTAATTGACAAACTTGAAAGTGCCGGTTTTATACATTACGAATTATCAAACTTTGGTAAATCGGGCTATTTTAGTAAAAATAATTCGGCATATTGGCAAGGAAAACCCTATTTAGGTATTGGTCCATCTGCCCATTCGTTTAATGGTGAACAGCGTAGTTGGAATGTTAGAAACAATTCAACATATATAAAATCTATTCAACAAAATATATTGCCAATAGAGAGCGAAACACTTTCTACAACCGATAAGTATAATGAATATATAATGACCGGTTTGCGAACTATTTGGGGCGTTTCAATAGAACGAGTTGCCAAAAATTTTGGAGAAAACTATAAAAAATATCTTTTAGAACAATCTGAAAAGTATATTTTACAACAATTATTGTATATTGATGATGGCAAACTTAAAACCACCAAAAAGGGAAAATTTTTAAGTGATGGTATCGCTTCCAGTCTATTTAAAATTAATTTATGCTAATAACAACAATTCAATACAATTCTAAAAAGCTTAAAATTGATTTATCAAAACCTATAGATATATCAATACCTATACGAGCTTCAAAAAATAATGTAAATGCTTGGTATGTAAATCCGCCTGTTATAAAACCAGAAAGTAGTGGTAAATGGGTAGCAACAGTAAAAGATGGAGCTTGTGTAAATTTTAATAATATTTACTTTAATCCACATGCTCATGGCACACATACAGAGTGTGTGGGTCATATAACAGAACAAGTACATTCTATAAATAAAAACTTAAAGCAATTTTTCTTTTTAGCAGAAGTCATAACAGTAGCTCCAGAATATTTAGAAGGCGATTTGGTCATTTCTAAAAAGCAAATTCAATTTGCATTAGGAAATAAAAAAAGAGACGCTCTTGTTATTAGAACAATACCTAATACCAAAGACAAATTGTCTAAGCAATACTCTAATACAAACCCGCCATATTTATTAAAAGAAGCCGCCGTTTATTTGAGAGAAAAAGAAGTAAAACATTTATTAATTGATTTGCCAAGTGTTGATAAAGAAAAAGATGACTGCCAACTTCTAGCACACAATGCTTTTTGGAATACGAAAGGAACAATACGATTTGATGCTACAATTACAGAATTTATTTATGTACCAAATGATGTTGAAGACGGTGCCTATTTTATTAATATACAAATTGCCCCATTTGAAAATGATGCTACTCCAAGTAAACCCATATTATATAAAATAATTTAACATGAACATTGAGCAAATTAGAGCATATTGTCTAGCTAAAAAAGCTGCTACCGAAAGCTTTCCTTTTGATGAAAACACCTTGGTTTTTAAAGTACTTAACAAAATGTTTTTATTGGCTCCATTAGATAAATGGGAAAAAGGAGAAGCAACACTTACCTTAAAATGTGACCCTAATTATACTGTAGAATTAAGAGAAACCTATGAAAGCATTTATCCAGGTCCTTATGTACACAATACCCATTGGAATACAGTTGATATTTATAAAAATGAATTAAAACCTCAATTCATCCTAGAATTAATAAACCACTCTTATGAAATGGTTATAAAAGGAATGACCAAAAAAATGAGAGAGTCACTTCAATAAACACTATGTTTGTGTTATAATTATTCACGCATTAAAAAAGGTTAATGAGCATTTTACAAACACTAAAATCACGAAGTAATTCAACTTGTGAATTATGTAAATCTGATGATAATTTAAAGCAATATACTATTCCGCCATCGGTAAATGAAAATGTAGCAAATAGCTTATTGGTTTGTAAAACCTGTTTGCAACAAATTGAAGGTGTTGAAACAATGGATGCAAACCATTGGCGTTGTTTAAATGATAGTATGTGGAGTGAGCATGAAGCAGTTCAAATAATGGCTTGGAGAATGCTTCAACGATTACGCCACGAAGCTTGGCCTAAAGATTTATTAGACATGATGTATTTAAATGAAGAAGCCTTAGCATTAGCAAGAGCTACTGGAGAACATGAAGATACTGTAAATAAAATAAATCACAGAGATGCAAATGGTGTTGAGTTACAATCTGGAGACACTATTATCTTAATAAAAGACTTAAAAGTTAAAGGATCAAGTATGGTTGCCAAACAAGGCACTACAATTAAAAATATTAGGCTTGACCATGAAAACGAAAAATATATTGAAGGTAAAGTAGGAACTCAACAATTAGTTATAATAACAAATTATGTGAAGAAAATTTAATGGGGTTCTTTAAAACGAAGTATCGGCAATAATTTTCCATGCACCTTCTATTTTTTTAAAAATAATCATAAAACCGCCTTTTGCATTTCCCACTTGGCGTGTAAGGTGGTATTCGCCTAAAACATAATACGCATCTTCAGCAATTTTAGAAACAGCAATTATTTTAAAGTTTAAAGTGCCTGTATAATCTTTTGAAGGATATGCTTTTTGGTAACGTTGCAATGTGTTTTCCCAACCGTATGTAACGCCATTTGAGCCGTAGAATTTAAGCGAATCATTTTTCCAATAGCCATCCATAAAACCTTCTAAATTATTTTCAGACCAAGCTGAGGTTTGTTTTTTTAATACCTCTAGAATAGCGTTCTTGTCATGGGTATAGTCACTTTGTGAGTTGGTTATTAAACTTGCTAATAAAAACAGGACTAAAATTAATTTTTTCATGCTTAACAAAATAGAATAAAAATTTATACAAGATAGCTATTTTTAAAGACTAAAACACAAGAAAACAGTAATTTTAAGTTGGCAGTTTAAACAGATTATCTTAAAAGAGGGAACAGCTATTTAATTACAAAACATGTTTTTGCTGTTTATAAAAGGCATCAGTTTGCAGTTGCATGATTTCTCTAGCTTTTTTGCGTTTGTATGCATATAGTTCTTCATCGTTTTCTATATCACTATACAAACGATCATTAATGGCATAATCTGTTTTTAACAGGGCTTCTCTTTGATTTTTATTTTGAAGTACAATTGTTTTTAGGGCTGTTTCTTGATCGTCTAATTTAAAATCGTATGCTGCTTTAGGAGATAATAATTTTGCAAATATTGGAGACGTTTCAATAGCTAAAAACAACATAAAAATAAAAAGAGAAGGTAACCAAGGCAATTTACTTAGTGCATTTACACGTGCCATTAAACCATCAAAATTACTAATTATGGGTTGTGTAGCTGTTACTTGTGTTTCATAATCTTCTTGAAGCTTAGAAATTTGTGTTTCTATAGCATCAATTTTGGTTTTGTTTAGTGTTTTAAGTTGTTGCAATTCGGCTAAAGCGGCATCATGTTTTTCTCGTTTTTCTTTGTAAACAGGTCCTTTTCCTAAAAGTTTTGTTCCGGCAGTACCTTCTGCTTCTGCAATATAGGTGTCGTAAAGTGCATTTACTTCTGTCTCTTTGCTTTTTATGTCGTTCTCTAAACTTAGAATATCGTTTTGAAGCAGGGTGATTTTTGGTGTAAATTGTGAAGCTATTTGTGTTTTATTAGCCAAAGTCAAATCGTTTTTTTGTTCTAATAGAACCTGATTTATTTCTTTTTCAAAGATTTTAAGTTCTAAAGGTTTTGATATAACCACAGCTATAATAATTGCGAGAATAATTCTTGGTAATGCTTGTATAAGTTCATCTATAACATTGCCTGTTTTTTTAATGGTAGATACAATATAGCGGTCTAGATTAAAAATAAGTAATCCCCAAATGAGCCCAAAAAAAACAGCCGTAAAAAGAGTATTAAAAACCGTATAAAGTGCATAACTCGCAGCTATAAAAGCCATAACTGCTGTAAAAAAAACGGTAGCTCCTATTCCTGCATATTTGTTTTGTTCTCCTTTAGAGCATTGTGCTAAAATATCAGTATCTGACCCTGAGCAAATAATAAAAAATTGCTTTAACATGATTTGAGTGTTTTTTTTGATTGAATGACTATTAGAACGTGAAAGTCAATAATTTGTTACACTATTTTGGTTTTATTTGTAAAATTAGTCTTTCTTAGAGCGTATGCTTTCTATAAATACCGTAAGGAGAATTATAAAACCGCCTATAAAGGTATTTACTTTAGGGATTTCATTTAAAAAGAAATAGGCAATTATAATTCCAAAAATAGGTTGTGCACTACCAATAATACTTGCAGAACTTACTGAAAAGTGTTTAAATGAATGAATAAATAACGAATGTCCAATAGCTGTTGTAACTAAAGCCAATATAATAATGTAAGGATATTGAGTTGTTATATTGCTTGTACCAAGTGTTAATACAAAGGGAATTAAAACAATACCTAAAATAACAATTTGATAAAGCATAAGCACCGTACCATTATAGGTATATACATGGCGTTTTAAAATGAGGTTACGCAAAGCGTAACACAAAGCAGAAAACAACCCTAAAAGAATACCTTTTACCTGCGTGTTTTTGAAGTTAAAGTCTGGAGTGAGTATGTATATACCTATTAAAACAAGTATTCCTAAACCAATGTGTACTAGGTTTAGTTTACTTTTTGTAAAGAAGGGTTCTAAAAATGCTGTAATTATAGGAAATGTAAATAACGATAACATACCCAATGCTACATTAGATAATTTTAAGGCGTAAAAATAGGTTATCCAATGAATGCCTAAAAGGAGTGCACTTAAAACAATGGTTGGAATGTCTTTTTTTGAATTTATTTTAAGTGCTAGTTTTTTATATCTACAAAAAACAAATAGAAAAATGGCTCCTAAAATGCAACGCCACCATATAATTACAGGTGTTGGTAGTGCTATGAATTTGCCCAAAGCACCCGATGTGCTAATTAGTAAGGTTGCTAATGTTAGTAAAAGTAAGTGGGTGTTATGCTGGTTTTTCATTTAGTA
>JALRJA010000432.1 GCA_023255235.1 Flaviramulus sp. | reverse complement strand
AATTCGTTCGGTTTCTTGATGTTTAAGCAGGTAATTCATTCGTTTCTCATAATTGTGTATAACTTATTGTTTGTTCAATTTCCAATTATAAGGAAAGTAACTTATTTTAAAGTTTGTATCTAATTTTTTTGTTCTAAATGTATTTATAAAGTCTATTTCGCTTGTGCCATTTTTTGTAAAATCGGCTTTATACCAATTCATTATTTGCGATGCTTTTACACACTTTTTTTTAGTGTCAATTTGCAAAAAATCACCATTTAATGCCAATTTTGTTTGCCTGTCTAATTGGGTATTTAATGTAGTTGGTAAATAAGCTTGATTAATTAAAGGTGGGCAACCAATTGCACCACATACCAATACAAAATGGAAACGGGCATCATTAAACTGTGCTCTTAAAAGCTCATGCTCTATGTGGTTTAATGTCATTTTTTTACCACCCAAAAGATAGGTTGTTTTATCAAAAAAACCGGCAATATCTAAGGGAGAATTAATTGGGTAATTATCAATAATTCCTTTTATAACCAATAGATTATAGGCATTTATTAAAAAGGCTTGATAGTTGTTAACATCATCAATAGAAACCGAAATATTCTCTGCTATTTTTAAAACACTTTCTAATCCCTCTTGATTTTTACAAATTTTAGAATAAGCCACTTTTCCATCAGATACGTTTTCTTTTAAAAAAGCATCCGTTTTACTAAAAAAAGTATGTAAATTTTGTGCTTTAATGCTAATGCTTCCAATAAAAATTAGCAAAATAAAAGTAACGTTTTTCATATTATGTTGTTTTAACTATAAACTAAGTCTAATTATACCTTTAAAACTTTCAAAAAAGTAAAAACTTTAGAGTTTAAAAGTATTGCAACACCCTATTTTAAAACAAAAAATTAAAAATTAAGTTTTTAAGTTAAGTTTTTATCTTTAGATTCGACATAGATAACAACATACTACCCGTTATTATTTTATAACGGTAACTTCATAAAGACAAATTAAACTTATGGAAGAACACATTGTAATTATAGGAAACGGTATCTCTGGTGTAACAGCTGCGAGACATATTAGAAAGCGTTCCAATAAAAAAATCACTATAATTTCTTCTGAAACACCATATTTTTTTTCACGCACGGCACTAATGTATGTGTATATGGGACACATGAAATTTGAACATACACAGCCTTATGAAAATTGGTTTTGGAAAAAAAACAGAATAGAACTTAAAAATGAATATGTAAACCAGGTTGATGTTAAAACCAAAACAGTATTTTTTGCTAGTGGCAATTCACTACAATATGATAAATTAATCTTAGCAACAGGTAGTAAACCAAACAAATTTGGTTGGCCAGGAGAAGACTTAAAAGGGGTTATGGGTATGTACCATAAACAAGACCTTGAAAGTTTAGAAAAATATGCTCCAAACAATAACCTATGTAAACGAGCTGTAATTGTAGGTGGCGGTTTAATTGGTATTGAGCTTGCAGAAATGCTTCATAGCAGACACATTCCTGTAACATTTTTGGTTAGAGAAAATAGTTTTTGGAATAATGTGTTACCTAGTGGCGAAAGCGATATGCTAAATAAGCATATTAAAAACCATGATATAGACTTACGTTTAGGTGTCAATTTAAAAGAGATTAAAGCAGATAAAAACGGAAAGGCAAGGGCTGTAATAATTGAAGAAACAAACGAAGAAATACCCTGTGATATTGTTGGTTTAACGGCTGGTGTTTCACCTAATATTAATTTCTTAAAACATTCTGAAATAGAAATAGCAAAAGGAGTAAAAGTAAATCGCTTTTTAGAAACCAATATACAAGATGTTTATGCTATTGGTGATTGTGCTCAACAACACGAAGCCATAGACCAACGCAGACCCATAGAATCTGTTTGGTACACAGGCAGAATGATGGGCGAAACGGTAGCCCAAACTATTTGTGGTAATCGGTTAGAGTACAAACCAGGTAATTGGTTTAACTCTGCAAAATTTTTTAATATTGAATATCAAACCTATGGGTGGGTATTTGCCAAACCCAGAGAGGGTGAAGCGCATTTTCATTGGAAACATGACGATGATACTAAATGTATTACCATTTGCTATGATAAAAACACTAAAACTTTTTTAGGCATTAATACTTTTGGCATTAGAATGAGGCACGATGTTTTTGATAGATGGCTTACCGAAAAACGCCAAATAGACTTTGTTATAAAAAACCTATCAAAAGCTAATTTTGAACCAGAATTTTATAACCATTTTGAAACCAAAATACAATTAGCTTTTAACAGGCAGTTACAAATAGTATGATTATGAAGAATAAAATAAATCACAGTATGTCGCTAGCAAAACCAGATGCTATTGGTGTTTCAAACAAACAAAAAATAGCGTTGTCAATTGGTATTATAGGATTGTTTATATTAATATTAGCTCTTTTCAATGTTAATTTTCCAAACAAAGGCGTGTTCTTAGCGTTATCAATTACTTTGATAAGCATGGGTATTGTTGTTTACTCTAGAGAAGCCTATTTAACAAAACCTGAAGGAATAAAAAATGATGGCGTTTGGTTTAAATCAATTTCTTCAAGAGGCGTTTGGGGTTGGTTATTGGGCATTATATTGACAGTTTTTTACATTGTGCTTTATTTTTTTCCAGCATATTTAGGGCTGGCAGATAATGGTTCAGATAATACAGGTTTAATAGGGCTGTTTGATCCTTTAAGCAAGCTGTTAAGTGGCAAACCAGCTAGCCAGTGGTTTGTTTACGGAACACTATACACACTCGCTATTTTAGCATTTGGATATAAATTTATACTAAAATATAAACATAACAGATACCAACAAATACGCACCGTTTCTGTTATGTTTTTTCAGTTAGGGTTTGCGTTTTTAATACCAGAGTTTATGTATGTTTTAAATAGCGATTTACCATATTATGATTTAAAAAGTATATGGCCACTTAATTATTATATTTTTGATGAGTGGTCGGTTAAAAAGTTTTTAAGCAATGGCAACATAGGCTTGGGGTTTTTGCTTTTTGGTATCATTTCTATTTTTGTTATTACACCTATTTTAACCTATAAGTATGGTAAGCGTTGGTATTGTTCATGGGTTTGTGGTTGCGGAGGTTTAGCCGAAACTGCAGGAGATGCTTTCAGGCAATTATCATCAAAAAAAATGGTAGCATGGAAGATAGAACGCTGGCTTATACATTTAATTTTAATTTTTTCTGTAGTCATGACAACGGCTATGGTTTACACCTATTTAGGCAATAGCAAAAACGATTTTTGGCTTACAAGAAGTCTTTTTATAACATTATTTATTGGTTTTTTAACTTTTTTATTTGCAGGCATTTTATTCTTTAAAAAAAATGAGTTAGGTAACGATACAAAATACGGTGCTATTAGCTTTTTTGTTATTATTATGCTATTAGTATTTATGCACCTTACAGCAACAACAGAACATGTATTTTATATAAAAGGAAGTAGCTTAAGATCTGTATATGGCATCTATATTGGATCTATATTCTCAGGAGTTATCGGTACAGGTTTTTACCCAATTTTAGGAAACCGATTTTGGTGTCGTTTTGGTTGTCCTATGGCAGCAATATTAGGATTACAACAGCGGTTGTTTTCAAAATTTAGAATTACAACAAACGGTGGTCAATGTATATCATGTGGTAATTGCTCAAATAGTTGTGAGATGGGAATTGATGTTAGGCATTATGCCCAAAAAGGAGAGAATATAGTTCGCTCAAGCTGTGTTGGTTGTGGCATTTGTGCTGCTGTTTGCCCTAGAGGTGTACTAAAGTTAGAAAATAGCTCAATGAAAGGACGTATTAATTCTAATGAAATTTTACTAGGGAATAGTGTTGATTTGATGAATTTAGTAAATCAAAACAGCAACAAATAAGTACCTACTAAAAAATCTATACCCGTTACTTTTTCGTATATTCATAGTACTAATAGTTGTGCCAAAAGCACACCATATTTTATACAGTGTGTGATTAGTGGTTGTGTTTTTTATTATACATTTGAAAACAGTTTAAAAACAACTATAAGACATTTAATTTTAATAAATTAACAACCATCTTTGATGACCAAAATAAAAGTTATCATTCCTGCTTATAACGAAGCAGATTCTATTTCTTTAGTAATTAATGATATTCCTCAATATATTGATGAGGTGATAGTAGTAAGTAACAACTCTACTGATGATACCGAGAAGAACGCCAAAAATGCAGGGGCAACAGTTTTAAAAGAACCTAAAAAAGGATATGGTTACGCCTGCTTAAAGGCTATGAGTTATATAGCCAATCAAACAATAAAACCAGATATTATTGTATTTTTAGATGGTGATTATAGCGATTACCCAGAAGAAATAACCAAAATACTAACCCCTATAATTGAAGATAATATAGATTTTGTAATAGGAGCTCGCACAAAAAACCTTAGAGAATCTGGTTCTATGACAGCTCCACAAATTTTTGGAAATTGGCTAGCTACTAGCTTAATGAGCTTATTTTATGGAGCTAAGTTTACAGACCTAGGACCCTTTAGAGCTATAAAATACCAAAAACTATTAGCTCTTAATATGGAAGACAAAACCTATGGCTGGACAGTTGAGATGCAATTAAAAGCCTTAAAGCAAAAACTCACTTACAAAGAAATACCTGTAAAATATAGAAATAGAATTGGAGTTTCAAAAGTATCAGGTACAATAAAAGGTGTTATATTTGCAGGTATAAAAATATTAGGTTGGATTTTTAAATACCTTTTTAAGAAATGATTCTAGAAACTACAATCATAGTAATATATTCGGTTGCATTACTGCTTATATTTATGTATGCATTAGCGCAATTAAATTTGTTATTTAATTATTTGTCGTCAAAAAAAGAGACTGATTCCTGTGAAAAATTTGATTTGTCAAATCCTAATGAAATACCTTATGTAACTATTCAACTACCTGTTTATAATGAAATGTATGTTATGGACAGATTATTAGATAATATAGCAGAGATTGATTACCCAAAAGACAAATTAGAAATTCAAGTACTTGATGATTCAACCGATGAAACTATTGAAAGTACCAAAGCACATGTAGAAAAAATTCAAGCTACCGGAATAGATATAAAACACATTACCCGAGTTGATAGAACGGGTTTTAAAGCGGGTGCGTTAAAAGCTGGTTTAAAAACAGCTAAAGGCGATTTTATAGCTATTTTTGATTCAGATTTTCTTCCTAAAAAAGACTGGTTAAAACGCACAGTACCCTATTTTAAAGATAGTCAAATTGGCGTTGTTCAAACCCGTTGGGGACACATAAACAGAAATTACTCTATTCTTACTAAAATTCAAGCCTTTGCACTAGATGCTCATTTTACTTTAGAGCAAGTAGGTAGAAATAGTAAAGGGCATTTTATAAATTTTAATGGCACAGCCGGTATTTGGAGAAAAACCTGCATTTTAGATGCAGGAAACTGGGAAGGTGACACACTTACTGAAGACCTAGATTTAAGTTATAGAGCACAATTAAAAAACTGGAAATTTAAATACTTAGAAGACGTTGAAACCCCTGCAGAACTGCCAGTAGTTATTAGTGCTGCAAGGTCACAACAGTTTAGATGGAATAAAGGTGGTGCAGAGAATTTTAAAAAAATGCGTTGGCGTGTTATAAAATCTAAAAATATTCCAACAAAAACAAAGGTTCATGGTTTGCTACACTTACTTAATAGCACTATGTTTTTAAATATTCTTATTGTAGGTGTTTTAAGTATTCCTATGTTGTACATAAAAAACGAATATGTCGTTAATAGCATCTGATCAGCTCACCATTGTTATCGGTTTAGGTAAAACCGGGCTGTCTTGTGCGCG
>JALRJA010000419.1 GCA_023255235.1 Flaviramulus sp. | reverse complement strand
TACCCGATTTTCCTTCGTTTTGCTTTATAAATCGGATGATATCGGCATCTACATTTTTAGTTTTTGGACGTACTTCATAATATAAATTGGGTCTATTAAAAGACGCTTTAAAGGTTTTGGCTCCAGTAATTCCTAAGTTTTTAATAATATCTTCTTGCACTTTGGGTGTGGCAGTTGCCGTTAAGGCTATGATAGGAATGTTATCTCCTATACGCCCAATAATGTGTCGTAAATTTCTATATTCTGGTCTAAAATCATGACCCCATTCACTTATACAATGAGCCTCATCTACAGCCAAAAATGAAATTTTCACTGTTCTTAAAAACTCTACATTTTCTTCTTTGGTTAACGACTCAGGTGCTACATATAGCAGTTTGGTAATGCCTTTTGAAATATCTTCCTTAACACGTTTTACTTCTGTTTTGTTTAAAGAAGAATTTAAAACATGTGCTGTTCCTTCTTCATTTGAAATTCCGCGTATAGCATCAACTTGATTTTTCATTAGTGCAATTAGTGGCGAAACTACAATAGCTGTACCTTCTTGCATTAATGCAGGTAATTGATAACATAGTGATTTACCACCACCTGTTGGCATGATTACAAAAGAATTGTTTCCAGATAACAAACTTTCAATTACACCTTCTTGAAGCCCTTTGAATTTAGTAAATCCAAAATATTTTTTTAAGGCATTAAATAAATCTTCTTTAGCTATTAACATGAATGATACTAATTTACTTTTAAAAATTGTTTAACCATTAAAAACTCTATTCAATCTATTAATTTAATAACTCAATTGAAACACGCTCATATTTTTTTCGTTAGTTTTGTAACGAAATTCAAAATTAGGTAGAAATTAAATTTGGGTATCATTAAAGGTAATAAAATCTTTAAAAAAAAAACAATAAAAAATAATAAATTTTGAAAGACAAAAATTCTATTATTAAAATTGCGAAGCAAACCATTGAAATGGAAAGTAAAGCCATCTCAAATTTATCTAATCTTTTAACCGATGATTTTGCACATGCAGTAAATCTTATTTATGAATCTAAAGGGCGCGTGATAATTACAGGCATTGGAAAAAGTGCCATTATAGCAACTAAAATTGTAGCTACCTTAAATTCTACTGGCACACCTGCTATTTTTATGCATGCTGCCGATGCCATTCATGGCGACTTAGGTTTAATTTTAAAAGATGATATTGTTATTTGTATTTCTAAAAGTGGTAGTACACCTGAAATTAAGGTTTTAGTGCCGTTGATAAAAAGTGCCAACAATAAAATAATTGCTATAACAGGAAATAAAGATTCTTTTTTAGGGCAAAATGCTCACTTTATTCTAAACACATTTGTTGAAAAAGAAGCTTGCCCTAATAATCTGGCTCCTACAAATAGCACCACTGCTCAGTTGGTAATTGGTGATGCTCTTGCCGTTTGCCTTTTAGAACTGCGAGGCTTTTCAAGTAATGATTTTGCAAAATACCACCCTGGCGGTGCCTTGGGTAAAAAATTGTATTTAAGGGTTAATGATATGGCTTCATTAAACCAAAAACCACGTGTAAATAGTGATACAAACATAAAAGATATTATTGTTGAAATAACCGAAAAAATGCTTGGAGTTACTGCTGTTGTTGAAAACAACCACGTAATTGGCATCATTACTGATGGCGATTTGCGTAGAATGTTATCAAAAGTAAACGATTTTTCTCAACTAAAAGCAAGCGATATTATGAGTGCTAATCCTAAAAAAATAGACTCTAATGCTATGGCTCTAGAAGCACTTGAGATTATGGAAACTAACGGAATTTCTCAATTATTGGTTGAAGAAAATGGCAACTATGCTGGTGTAGTTCATTTACACGATTTAATAAGAGAAGGCATAATATAATGGCAAAAAAGAACATTAATGAGATGTCTTTTTTAGATCATCTTGAAGACTTACGGTGGCACTTAATAAGAATATGTATAGCGGTAATTATAGTTGCTACTTTAGCCTTTATTTTTAGCAAGTATATTTTTGAAGGCATTATTTTTGCCCCTTTGAACATGAGCTTTCCAACTTATCATTTTTTATGCGAAGCTGGAAATTTTCTTGGTTTCAATACAAGTTTTTGTGCTGAAAAAATGCCAATGATTATTCAAAACCGCACTATGGCTGGACAATTTTCAGCTGATATTTGGACTGCCATTTTTGCTGGTTTTGTTATATCGTTTCCTTATGTAGTATATCAAATGTGGACTTTTATTAGCCCTGGATTGCATGATAATGAACGTAAACACTCGCGAGGCTTTATAGTTATATCATCGCTTTTATTCTTTATTGGCGTTTTATTTGGGTATTATATTGTAACGCCACTATCATTAAATTTTTTAGCAAATTATAGCATTTCAGATATTGTAGATAATCAAATCGATATTAGTTCATATATTGCTTTAGTGCGTTCGTCTGCATTGGCATCTGGGCTCATTTTTGAACTACCTATAATCATTTATTTTTTAACAAAAATTGGATTAGTTACACCAAGCATTTTAATAAAGTACAGAAAATATGCCTTGGTAATTGTTTTAATTCTTTCGGCAATTATAACACCGCCTGATGTTGCAAGTCAAATTATAGTTGCTATTCCTATTCTTATTCTGTACCAAGTGAGTATTTATATTTCAAAGATTGTAATTAGAAATCAATCGCGAAAACTATCTAAAGAAAAGACAAAAAATCATGAGTGATATAGTATCTGAATTTAATGATTACCGTTCTAAAATGAACGCTAAAATTTTAGCCGATAACAATAAAGTTATTAAGCGTATTTTTAATTTAGACACCAACGCCTATGCAGAAGGTGCCTTAGATATTAAAACCAAAGAATTGCTAGGTTTAGTAGCATCAGCGGTTTTGCGTTGCGATGATTGTGTAAAATACCATTTAGAAACCTGTTATAAAATAGGCTTAAAAAAAGAACAAGTTGTTGAAGCATTAAGTATAGCCACATTGGTAGGTGGCACTATTGTTATTCCGCATTTGCGTCGTGCTTATGAATTTTGGGATGCCTTAGAAAACACACATTGAGAGTGAATATTAATTTCAATTTTATATATAAAGTGCTTATGATTTTATTATTTTTAGCACTTAGAACATAACGTATGATTTTAAAAGCCGAAAATTTGATGAAGTCCTATGGTGGACGTCAAGTTGTAAAAAATGTATCGCTTGAAGTTAATCAAGGTGAAATAGTTGGTCTTTTGGGTCCAAATGGAGCAGGGAAAACAACTTCTTTTTACATGATTGTTGGCTTAATAAAACCCAACGGTGGTCATATTTATTTAGACCAAACTGAAATAACAAAATACCCCATGTATAAACGGGCTCAAAATGGCATTGGGTATTTGGCACAAGAAGCTTCGGTTTTTAGAAAACTAAGTATTGAAGACAATATTCTTAGTGTATTACAACTTACCAAACTAAGTAAAAAAGAGCAACACATGAAAATGGAATCGCTAATAGACGAATTTGGTTTAGGACATATTAGAAAAAACCGAGGTGATTTATTATCAGGTGGTGAACGAAGACGTACAGAAATTGCCCGTGCTCTTGCTACTAATCCTAATTTTATTTTGTTAGACGAACCTTTTGCTGGTGTTGATCCGGTTGCTGTTGAAGATATTCAGCGCATTGTAGCCCAACTCACAAAAAAGAATATAGGTATTTTAATTACCGATCACAACGTTCAAGAAACTCTTGCAATAACCGATAGAACGTATTTAATGTTTGAAGGAACTATATTAAAAGCTGGCGAACCCGAAGAGTTAGCAAATGATGAAATGGTGAGAAAAGTATATTTAGGACAAAATTTTGAACTTCGTAAAAAGAAAATTAGAGATTAATAATTATATAGTTTCTAAAATTTGAATAGAATTAATAGGTTAGGTATAGATAACCTGTAAGTGGTTTTGGATATTCTACCTCATTGAGATACAATACATAAAAATAAGTGCCTTCGGGTGCTTTTTTGCTTCCAATACCCTGCTTAACATAACCATTCCATTGGGGTTCTGAATTTGTTCCTACCCAAAGCAGTTTACCCCATCTGTTATAAATTTCTAATCTAAAATTTATAAATATATCTTGTAAACCATCAATAAAAAAAGAATCGTTTTTTGTATCGGCATTTGGTGTTACAGCATTATAAATAACAGGTGGGCAATTTGAAGTTAAAAGCTTAAAAGAGGTAATAGAAAAACAACCTCACAGAAAGTTTGAAAAGTTTTCATAATTCCTCACTTATTAAAAAGTTGATTCATGTAATCCAAAACGTCATCATCAACATCAGATGTAATAGTTTGCTCTACAACATCATCAATTGAACTACCAGTCAATACACTC
>JALRJA010000407.1 GCA_023255235.1 Flaviramulus sp. | reverse complement strand
CAGAGCCACCGGGGTTGTAACGCAAATCTAAAACTAAATGCTCAATATTGTTTGATTTAAAATCACCAAAAACCACATTTAAATCATTTTCAGAACCAGCCGTAAACCCATTGTACATTAAATAACCAACACGTTGTGTTCCAACATTAAATATTTCGGTTTTGTAAATGGGGTTTTCGGTATAAATTTCTTTAGTGAGTGTTATGTTTTCTTGGGTGGGTTCAATAAAATCATCACTAGTATCAATAGTATTATTGTCGTTAATAACACCTAAATTTAAGGTGTAGGAATCTTTGTTTAAAAGCTGCGATAAATTATTTGTATTTAAAGTAATACCATCTACGGCATAAAACAAATCACCTCTTTCAATACCATTTAAGGCGGCACTAGTGTTAGGTAAAACCAACCTAACAAAACCCATTACATTGGTTTCACTATTTGGTGCTAAAAACAAACTAAATTCCATGCCATTTATTGCCGATGTTCCTTGAAAAAGTTGTTCTAGAGCAACATAATCATCAACAATCCAGCTAAACCTATCAACTGATTGGCGTTGGTAAATTAAGCTTTCAAATAAATCTTCAGGATTAGGAAATGAATTTAAAAAGCTATTATATTCTTGGTTTGAAGAAAATCTATCGTTGGCAAGGTTTGGCACATCAGATTTATATAGATAAAAAATATTCATTCCTTTCCAAACAAAATCACTTATTTCATTAATAGAAACAGGTGAGTCATCGGCGTCTTTGGCACAGCTTATACCTAAAATAGACACAAGTAAAAATATAATTAGGGCTTTTTTATTGTTCATTGTATATAGTAAGTTATGTTGATAAAAGTTTAAATTTACTCACATTATTTTTAAAATAAAAAAAAATTGTAACAAAATTACACCTCACTCGTCGTAATAACAAATAGCTCTAGTAGGTTATTTTAAACTAAATGAAACCAAAAAAATGACTCAAGTAGAGTTTTTGAATATTGTAATGCCTTTTAAAGATAAAGTTTTTCG
This sequence comes from Flaviramulus sp., assembly GCA_023255235.1. Classification (GTDB taxonomy): domain Bacteria; phylum Bacteroidota; class Bacteroidia; order Flavobacteriales; family Flavobacteriaceae; genus JALRJA01. The sequence goes on along the minus strand of JALRJA010000407.1, from coordinate 1,095 downwards.
TTTAGCAAAACGATTACTAATATCTACAGAAGAGGCTGAAGATGCTACTCAAGAAATTTTACTAAAATTATGGAATAATAAAAAAAAGATAGCAGAATATAAAAACATTGAAGCGTTTTCTATGACAATGACTAAAAATTTTTGCCTTGATAAATTAAAATCAAAACAAGCACAAAACCTTAAAATTGTTCATAGTAATTATCACGATACTAAAGCTTCGTTGCAAAAACAAGTTGAAGTAAGTGATAGTTTAAATTGGGTAGCTAAAATTATTGAAGAATTGCCAGAACAACAACGCCTCATAATACAATTAAGAGATATTGAAGCCTATGAATTTGATGAAATAGCCAAAATGTTAGATATGAACCAAACAGCTATTCGTGTAAATTTATCAAGAGCTAGAAAATTAATAAGAGAAAAACTTACCAATACACATAATTATGGTATTAAATAACATAGAAAAATTACTAGAAAAGTATGAAAATGGTGATACATCACTAACAGAAGAACAAGCTTTAAAAAACTATTTTAATAGTAGTAAAGTTGCTCCACATTTAGAGATATACAAACCGCTTTTCAATTATTTTTCAGTAAACCATCAAGAGCAGTTTACTAAACAAGTGCCATTAAAAAGAAAACTAGCTTTTAGTTATAAATGGGTTGCAGCAGCTGTTATAGCTATAATGTTAGGATTTTATTTAAAAACCCCATTAGCAACAACCTATAAAGAATACGCCTACGGAACTTATGATAACCCAAAAGAGGCATTGCATGAGATTGAAAAATCGTTGGCTGTCATTTCAAGTCAATTCAATAAAGGTGTATCTACTATAAATTATTTAGAAGAAATAAACAAAGGCACAGCCACATTAGGATATCTCAATGAAATTGAAAACTCAACAAGTATAATTTTTAAAAAATAAACAATCAATTAAAAACAATGGAAACTATAAATAACTTAAAAACAAGCACTATGAAAACTAAATTATTAGTATTGGTAATAGCCTTTTTATTGCCTCTCACAGCAATCACACAAAACGATGTGTTTGAAAAATACAGTGATAATACTGATGTAACCTACGTTAACATTAAACC
>JALRJA010000385.1 GCA_023255235.1 Flaviramulus sp. | reverse complement strand
ATCATTAGTATCTATACCATCAGAATTAAAAGCAGATTATGAAACGCTTTTAGATGACAAATCATATATAACTATTGAAAGTGCCTTATTAAATTTATGGAAAAACTTTCCGAAAGAACAAACAAAATACCTTGAAAAAACAAAAGGTATTGAAGGGTTTAATGATAAAAACATTACAATTCTATGGTTAACTTTAGCCTTAATGAGTGAAAGTTTTGAAATAGAAAATAAGAAACTGTATTTTGAAGAGTTAATAAATTATACAAGCACTAAATACAGTTTTGAAATAAGGCAAAATGCTTTTCAATATGTAAGCTATATTCAAGGTTGTAATGATACCTGTAAAGAAAATTTGAAACAAGCGACCACGCATCACAGTTGGCAATTTTCAAAATTTGCTAAAGAACTATTAAAAGTAATTCAATGAGAGTAGTATAATTGAGCACAAAAAATGACTTATCAATAGGCTTGTTTGCTAATTATTTAAAAAATCAAAAGTGATTTGCGTTAATGCCTTTACACCCAAAAGAAGCCCGCTCTCATCAATTATAAAATCGGGTGTATGATGAGGAAAAGCCTTAGTATTAGTTGGAGTCATACCTCCTAAATAAAAATAAAATCCGGGCACTTTTTCCTGAAAGAATGAAAAATCTTCACCGCCAGTGGTTGCTTTCATGGTAATAACGTTTTTATCTCCTGCAACCTGTTTAAGTGATGGCAACATATTATTAACAAGCTCAGTGTTATTAATAGTTATAGATGTAAAATTTTCAAAAGTAATAGTTGCCGAACCGCCATAGGCTTTTGCTATAGTTTGTGTCATTTCTGTCATACGTCTAATTATGAGTTCTTTCATTTCAGGGTTTAGAGTTCTAACAGTTCCTATCATTTCGGCACTTTCAGGAATTATATTAAAGCGTGTACCACTAGTTATTTTACCAACTGTAATAACGGCTGCTTCTTCGGTTAATTTAGATTCTCTACTAATTATGGTTTGCAAGCCATCAATAATTTTTGCTGAAATTAATATAGGATCAACACCAGACCAAGGCTGCGAGCCATGAGATTGTTTTCCTTGTACGTTTATAACAAAGCGTTCTACGGCTGCCATCATACCTTCTGTTTTATATTTTATTATGCCAACTGGCGTTTCAGAACTTATATGGAGTCCAAAAATAGCATCAACTTTTGGGTTTTCTAAAACCCCTTCTTTAATCATTAATTTGGCACCACCTTCTTCACCTGGAGGCGGTCCTTCTTCGGCAGGTTGAAAAATAAATTTTACAGTGCCATTTAGTTGGTCTTTATTCTTTGAAAGAATTTCGGCAACACCCATTAAAATAGCAGTATGTGTATCATGCCCACAAGCGTGCATAACGCCAGTTTCTGTATTTAAAAAGGTTGTTTTAACTTCAGATTTAAAGGGTAAATCATTACGTTCGGTTACAGGTAAGGCATCAATATCTGCACGAAGTGCAATAACTTTGCCAGGATTAGTTCCTTTCAAAATTCCAACAACGCCTGTGTGTGCAACACCTGTTTCAACTTGAATTCCTAACGATTTTAAGTGTTTGGCTATTTTTTCGGCAGTTTTAAATTCTCTGTTTGAAAGTTCTGGGTTTTGATGAAAATCGCGACGCCATTCAATAACTTTAGATTCAATTTGGTTATACTGTTCTTCTAAACTGTTTTGTGAATATACATTTGTAATTAACACAATAGAAAATAAAAAGCGAAGTGATTTCATAATAAAAAGTTTCAATAACTAAAGATATTCAAAAAATGCTAGAAATTATAATTGTTTATAATTAATAATAAAACTACTTAAAAAAAACAATAACAATGGTTATTTTCACGTCTTAAAAATGAAATTGAATTGGATACTTTTTTAAGTCAATTAAATGATGCTCAATTAGAGCCTACAAAGCAAATTGACGGACCTATGATTGTTATTGCTGGAGCAGGTTCTGGAAAAACAAGAGTGCTTACCTACCGTATTGCATACATGATGCACAAGGGAATTGATTCTTTTAATATTTTGGCATTAACATTTACCAACAAAGCAGCACGCGAAATGAAAGACCGTATAGCTACTATTGTTGGTACAAGCGAGGCAAAAAATTTGTGGATGGGTACATTTCATTCTGTTTTTGCTAGAATTTTGCGAAGCGAAGCCGATAAATTAGGATACCCAAGTAATTTTACAATTTATGATACGCAAGATTCTGATAGGTTGATAGCGTCTATTATTAAAGAAATGAATCTTGATAAAGATATTTATAAGTACAAACAAATACGGTCAAGAATTTCATCATACAAAAACAGTTTAATTACCGTTCGGGCTTATTTTCAAAACCCCGAGCTAATAGAAGCCGATACTATGGCGAGACGCCCTAAAATGGGTGCTATTTACAAAGAATATGTAGAACGCTGTTTTAAAGCTGGTGCTATGGATTTTGATGATTTGCTATTAAAAACCAATGAATTACTCACCCGTTTTCCAGATGTTTTAGCTAAATATCAAAACCGTTTTAAATATATTTTAGTTGATGAGTATCAAGATACCAACCATTCACAATATTTAATTGTTAGAGCTTTGTCTGATAAGTTTCAAAATATTTGTGTTGTTGGTGATGATGCACAAAGTATTTATGCCTTTAGAGGTGCCAATATTAATAATATTCTAAACTTTCAAAAAGATTATGACGATGTGAAAATGTTTAGATTAGAGCAAAACTACCGCTCTACAAAAAATATTGTAAATGCTGCAAATTCTATTATTGATAAAAACCAAACCAAACTTGAAAAAGTGGTTTGGACAGCCAATGATGAGGGGCAAAAAATTAAAGTAAACAGATCATTAACAGATGGTGATGAAGGGCGTTTTGTAGCAAGTACCATTTTTGAAAACAAAATGCAAAATCAATTGCAAAATAGTGATTTTGCCGTATTATACAGAACCAATGCACAATCGAGAGCCATTGAAGACGCACTAAGAAAACGCGATATTCCATATAGAATTTATGGCGGGTTATCGTTTTACCAAAGAAAAGAAATTAAAGATGTTTTATCATATCTACGTTTAATTATTAACCCTGCCGATGAAGAAGCTTTAAAACGTATTATTAATTTTCCACCAAGAGGCATCGGTCAAACTACCATAGATAAATTAATTGTTTCAGCAAATGGTAATAATAAAACCATTTTTGAAGTAATGAAAAACATTGACCAAGTTACAATAAATGTTAATACTGGCACAAAAACAAAACTAAAAGACTTTGTTACCCTTATAGAAAGTTATCAAGTTTTAAATCAAACAGCCGATGTTTTTGAATTGGCAGAACACGTAACTAGAACAAGTAGGTTAATTAGTGAATTTAAAAAAGATGGAACACCCGAAGGCGTTACCAGAATGGAAAATATTGAAGAACTTTTAAACGGTATGAAAGATTTTGTTGAAGGACAAAAAGAGCTTGCCGATACCACAGGTTCTTTAGCAGAATTCTTAGA
>JALRJA010000218.1 GCA_023255235.1 Flaviramulus sp. | reverse complement strand
AGCGTCTTTAAATTCTTTAATCCCACTACCAAGCCCGCGCATTAATTCAGGTATTTTTTTACCTCCAAATAGTAATAAAACAACAACAACAATTAAAGCTATTTGCCAAGGACCAATTGCTAACGGTAACATATATAAACTCATAATATTAGTTTTTAAACAACAAAGTTAATAATTAAAGTGAAATAAAATCGTTTTATACTGAACTTTAAGTTACACAGTTAAAACACGAAGCTTAAATTAAAAGAGTAAAATGTAATAAATTCTATTTATTTTTGTTTCACAATGAAAGGCAAAAAAACCAAACCAAAAAAAATAAGAAGAAAACTACTTGATAAGTACCGTTTATTAATACTTAATGAGCAAACTTTTGAAGAACGGTTTTCATTTCAATTAACCAGATTAAACGTGTTTGTTTTTGGGTCGTTATTGGCTAGTTTTTTAATAGCACTTACCTATTTATTAATTGCCTACACGCCACTAAGAGAATACATTCCGGGTTACTCATCAACAGCCTTAAAAAAACAAGCCACAGAATTAAATTACAAAACAGATTCACTACAGCAAGTAATTGCCATGAATGAGTTGTATTTTTCATCTATTAAAAAAGTATTAAAAGGCGATGTTAGTGCCGTAGATTTTAATAAAGACTCTATAATTGAAGCGGTTAGATTAGAAGTAAATGAAATAGACTTAATACCAAATGCCGAAGACTCCTTATTAAGAGAAAAAGTAGATAAAGAAGATAAATACAACCTATTTGAATCGGCAACTACAGCAACTAATTTTGTGCTATTCCCGCCTGTAAATGGGCATATTAGCGAAGTTTATAACGCCAAAGAAAAACATTATGCCGTTGATATTATTGTAGAAAAAGACACACCGGTTAAAGCAACTGCCGATGGCATTGTTATTTTTTCAGAATGGACAGCAAACACCGGTTATGTTATAATTTTAGAACATAGTTATGGGTTGATATCAGTGTATAAACACAACGCAACTTTAACAAAATCTCAAGGCGATTTAGTAAAAGCAGGAGAAGTAATAGCAATGGCAGGAAATACAGGCGAGTTAAGCACAGGACCACATTTACATTTTGAACTTTGGAACGATGGTTACCCCATTAACCCAACAAACTTTATAGATTTTAATAAATGATTTCGGTAAAATCTATTTTAGCAAAACCCTTTGCAAAATGGGTTTATATAAAAACTCAAAAATGGGCAAAAAACCCTATTGAAACACAAGAAAAAGTATTTCAAGAGCTCATTGTAAAAGCCACTAAAACAGCCTTTGGCAAAGATCATGATTTTATAAGCATTAATAATCACAAAGATTTTATAAAACGCGTTCCTGTAAGAGATTATGAGGCACTAAAACCATATATTGAAAAAGTTGTTGCAGGTGAAGAAAATATACTTTGGGAAGGCAAACCGCTTTATTTTGCAAAAACCTCAGGAACCACTTCAGGCTCTAAATACATTCCTATCACAAAAGATAGTATGCCAACTCATATTGAAGCCGCCAGAAACGCTATTTTAATGTACATTCACGAAACAGGCAACAGCAAAATTGTAAATGGAAAAATGATTTTTTTACAAGGAAGCCCTATTCTGAAAGAAAAAAACGGCATACAATTAGGACGACTATCAGGAATAGTGGCACATTATGTGCCTAAATATCTTCAAAAAAACAGATTACCCTCCTATAAAACCAACTGTATTGACGATTGGGAAACTAAAGTAGATGCAATTGTTCAAGAAACCATAGCTGAAAACATGACCATTATTTCTGGAATTCCTTCTTGGGTACAAATGTATTTTGAAAAAATGTATAATAAAACAGGCAAAAAAGTTGGAGATGTTTTTAAAAACTTCAACTTATTTATTTTTGGTGGTGTTAATTATGAACCGTATCGTGCTAAGTTTG
>JALRJA010000333.1 GCA_023255235.1 Flaviramulus sp. | reverse complement strand
ATCAAAAAGTTACTAAGTGTTAAAAAAATTTCTCAAATTATTTTGGTAATAAATCGATCAAAATTCAGAAAATATGAAGAATTTATCATAAAACACAAAAAAATAAAAATAGCAAAATCCGGTAGTACGAGAGCTCTATCTGTCAGAAATGGGCTAAATGCAATTAAATCTAAAAATATAAAAAATTGTATTATACATGATGCGGCTAGACCATTCTTTTCAACAAAAATTATTTATCAACAGATAAAATTATTAAAAAAATATGATGCTGTTATACCTGCAATAAAAAGCTGGTTTATAATGAGACTCAATTATAGGCATAAACTAATTAAATTCAAGAGGTGTAAATTTAAAATTATGTGCATCAAATAAACCGTTATCACTTAATTTTAGTGACGGAATAACTAACAATGCCATAAATGACAATGTCATATAAGGTGCGTGTAATTTAGAACCCAATTGTTTGGCTATTGCATCAAGTTGGGCATATTGTTTTCCAATGGTTTCACCATCTTTATCACTCATAATTCCTGCGACAGGAAGCGGCACTATATGTACTTTAGTATGGGTTATGGCACATATACCTCCTTTGTTTTCGATAAGTAAATTAACTGCTTTACAAATAGCCTCATCGCTAACACCAACTGCAATAATATTATGCGAATCATGAGCTACAGAACTAGCAATAGCACCTTCTTTTAAACCAAAATTTTTAATAAACGCTATGGCGGGTTTTTTATTTTGATACCTGCAAACTACTGCTATTTTTAAAACATCTTCTTTAACATTTGAAACTAAATTATTGTTTGTAATTAGTGGTTTTGCAAGGTGTTGATTGGTTATGAGTTGACCTTCTAAAGCTTCAATAACTCTTATTTTTTTAGCATCCGATTTTACTTTAAAATCTAATACATCCTTTTTATTACAGTTAAAATTATTAATGTTTTTAAAGCGAACCGTTTTAATAAGCGATTGGTTGTTATTAAAAACTAATTTACCATTAATAAACGTTTGAAGCGTTTTAAAATGCGTTAAATCTTCAACCACAATAAAATCTGCAAAATCGCCTTCTTGCAATAAGCCAACATCTAAATTGTAATGCTTTACAGGATTAATACAAGCCACTTGTAATACTTTAAAAAGGTCTATTTTTTTTGCAACTGCACGAGCACATAACTTGTTAATATGATGAATGAGTAAATCATCAGGATGCTTATCATCGCTACAAAACATCATGTTTTTGTAGTGTATGGGTAACAAATTAATTAAGGCGTCAAAATTTTTGGCAGCACTACCTTCTCTAATTAAAATGGTCATGCCTTTTTGAAGCTTTTCTAAGGCTTCATCAAAAGTAAAGCACTCATGGTCTGTTGAAATACCAGCGTTTATATATTTAGATATAGCCTCACCTTTTAAGCCTGGTGCATGACCATCAATAGGTTTATTGTAGTGTTTTGCCCAAGCTATTTTTTTCATAACTTCGGCATCATTACAAAGAACACCTGGGTAATTCATCATTTCAGCTAAATACTTTACATCTGAATTTTTTAGAAGCGTTTTAATGCCTTCAGAATGTATTACAGCTCCAGCAGTTTCAAAAGTAGTTGCAGGGACACAAGATGGTGCTCCAAAATTAAATTTAAACGGCACTTGTTTACCGTTTTCAATCATAAAGTTAACACCGTCTATACCTAAAACATTAGCAATTTCATGTGGGTCTGAAACGGTAGCAACCGTGCCATGTCTTACAGCAAGTTTAGCAAACTCACTAGGCACTAACATAGAGCTTTCTATATGTATATGGGCATCAATAAAACCCGGTAAAATGTAGTGGTTTACAAGGTGGTTTTTTTCTTTTATAGAAGTAATTTTCCCGTTTTCAAGAGTGAGTTCGCCTTTAAAAATGCGTGTATTTGGTATATCAACAATGTTTCCTTGTATTTTCATGATTGGTTTTGAGGCTTCAACTTAACATGGTGTTACTAATTCTATTTTTAAAATATGCTTGGTAGTATGTGTTGTTATAAATCTATTATCGGCACGTTTTCCAATTACCCAAATTACAGTATGGTTTTTTGAGCATAATAACCAGGTATTTTCTTTTTCTAAAAGCGACATTTTTTCGTCTTTAAAATACTTGCTTAGTTTCTTTTTACCTGTCATTCCTATTGGGTAAAACACATCGCCTTGTTGCTTTTTTCTTATTACTAACGGAAATTCTACAAGTGCTTTGTCTATATAAATTACATTAGAATCTTGTTTTGATACAGTATCAATTTCTTGAAAAGTTAAAGTACCAAAAGGAGTTTTTATCTTATTTGATTCTTCAGAAATTACAATTTCTATATCGTCGTTTTCAAATTTAACACTACTTAACAATAAGTGTTCTCTATTTTTTATCAATCTATGGGTTGATGACAACACGTGCTTTCCTGTTTCGGCATCTAATAAGTTTACAATATCGTTCCATTGTGTAAAGCCGTAGTTTTTAAATACTTCGTATAAATAGGGTTTTGGATTTTTCAATTTTTTAAATTCGGAAATTTTAAAACTCACTACATTATCATGCTTACTTTCAATAGTTTTAGTAAGAAACACATCTATTCTATCTTTAACTACACTTGAAGATTCTTGTAAATTATGCAAGGTATTTTGAAAGCTTTCTAATAAACTAGGGTTGATTTCTTTTAGAGTAGGAATAAGCTCGTGCCTTAATTTATTTCGTAAATATTTAACCGATTTATTACTGCTATCATCTCGCCATTTTATGTGATTTTCTTTAGCATATTGTTTTATATTATCACTAGAAAACGACAAAAGTGGTCTTACATAGTTACCATTTATTTCAGGAATTCCTGTTAAACCCTCTAAGCCTGTACCACGTGTAAAATTTATTAAAAAAGTTTCTAAATTATCATCTGCGTGGTGAGCGGTTAGTATGTAATTATATTGCAGTTGTTTGGCTAGTTCTTTAAACCAATTATAGCGTAATTCTCTAGCTGCCATTTGTATAGAGAGTTTGTTTTTTTTAGCATATAAATTGGTGTTAAAACGCTCTACAAATACCTCTAAATTTAAATCTTTGGCAAGTTGTAAAACAAAAGCCTCGTCTGCATCACTTTCTTCATTTCTTAAATTAAAATTACAATGAGCTAAGGCTATGTTTAACTTTAGTTTATGACATAAATGTGTTAAAACCACGCTGTCAATTCCGCCAGAAACAGCAATAAGAATTTTACTTTCATTTAAAAAATGAAGCTTATTATTTATATGGTTTTCAAATTTATTTAGCATGGCTTCAAATATACAACTTTGGCTATTTATATACGTGTTTTGTTATTAATATCACATGGTATGTATTAGTATGCTATGTTTTATAATTTTAG
>JALRJA010000260.1 GCA_023255235.1 Flaviramulus sp. | reverse complement strand
TATGTCAGACATTGCATCAAGAGTAAAAGCGATTATCGTAGACAAATTAGGTGTTGACGAAAACGAAGTTGTAACAGAAGCTAGCTTCACAAATGATTTAGGAGCAGACTCTTTAGATACTGTAGAATTAATTATGGAATTTGAAAAAGAGTTCGATATTCAAATTCCAGATGATCAAGCTGAAAACATTGCAACAGTTGGTCAAGCTATATCATATATAGAGGCAGCCAAATAAGCAAAAAACTTTATGGAATTAAAGCGCGTTGTAGTCACTGGATTAGGAGCTTTAACACCAATTGGCAATACCAAAGACGACTATTGGGAAGGTCTAATTAGTGGTAAAAGTGGAGCTGCGCCTATAACATATTATGATACCGAAAAGTTTAAAACAAAATTTGCTTGCGAATTAAAAAACTTTAACGCTACCGATTTTATTGACAGAAAAGAGGCTAGAAAAATGGATAAGTTTGCACAATACGCTATGGTTGCTGCAGATGAAGCTATTTCAGACTCTAAGTTAGATTTAGAAGCGGTAAATAAATTGCGTGTTGGTGTTATATGGGGTGCAGGAATTGGTGGTTTAGAAACCTTTCAAGACGAAGTATTAAACTTTGCTTCGGGTGACGGCACTCCAAGATTCAATCCCTTTTTTATTCCTAAAATGATTGCAGATATTGCTCCTGGTAATATTTCTATAAAGTATGGCTTTATGGGACCTAATTACACAACGGTTTCGGCTTGTGCTTCTTCTGCAAATGCTATGTTTGATGCTCTAAACTCGATACGTTTAGGACATTGTGATGTAGTTATAACAGGCGGTAGTGAAGCAGCTGTAACCATAGCTGGTATGGGAGGCTTTAATGCTATGCATGCCCTTTCTACAAGAAATGAAAGTCCTGAAACGGCCTCACGCCCTTTTGATGCAACCAGAGATGGTTTTGTATTAGGAGAAGGTGCTGGAGCTCTTGTTTTAGAAGACTATGAACATGCTAAGGCTAGAGGTGCTAAAATATATGCTGAGTTTATTGGAGGAGGCTTATCTTCTGATGCTCATCACATGACAGCACCACACCCAGATGGTATAGGGGTTATAGCTGTTATGAAAAACTGCTTAGAAAATGCCGGAATCAAACCAGAAGAAGTAGATCATATTAATACCCATGGTACTTCTACACCTCTAGGTGATGTGGCCGAACTAAAAGCTATTTCAGAAGTATTTGGAAGTCACGCTAAAAATATAAATATAAATTCAACAAAATCAATGACAGGACACCTTTTGGGTGCCGCTGGTGCTATTGAAGCCATATCGGTTATTTTGGCTATGGAAAAAGGGGTTGTTCCTCCAACCATAAACCATACAACAATTGATGAAAACATTGATTCTGAATTAAATTTAACCTTAAACAAGGCTCAAAAGCGAGACGTAAAAATAGCCATGAGTAATACATTTGGATTTGGCGGCCATAACGCCTGTGTATTATTCAAAAAATTAGACTAAATACCGAATGAAAAACATTCGATACATATTTAATTCCCGTTTTAAAGGCAACGGGAATTTTTTTATCGAATTATCTAAAATTCTTGGCTTTAAACCCAAACAAATAAAGTTTTACCAAAAAGCCTTTACGCATCGTTCTATGAACACCAAAGACAGTAAAGGAAACCCTTTTAATTATGAAAGACTAGAGTTTCTTGGCGATGCTATGTTAAGCTCTGTTATAGCTTCGCATTTGTATGTAGAAGTACCTAGCGGTGACGAAGGGTATTTAACCAAAATGCGTTCTAAAATTGTGAGTAGAGAGCATTTAAATGAATTGGGAAAAGATTTAAAACTCGTTACTTTTGTTGAAAGTAAAATACCTGCCGGTCATTTTGGAGACAATATTCATGGTAATTTATTTGAAGCCTTAATAGGTGCCATTTTTTTAGATAGAGGTTATAAATATTGTGAAAAGTTTATTTACAGCAGAGTTATTATACCCTATGTTGATATTGAAACCTTAGAAGGTAAAATAATTAGCTATAAAAGTTTACTAATTGAATGGTGTCAAAAAGAGAAAAAAACATTTACCTATTATGTTTATGAAGACAATGGTAAAGACGAAATAAAGCATTTTTCAGTAAAACTATCTATAGACGATAAAGTAGTTGCCAAAGCACGAGCAACTTCAAAGAAAAAAGCCGAAGAAAAAGCCTCAAAACGCGCTTTTTTTGCTCTGCAAACTAGGATTTCTAAAACAATTTAACCCTAATTTATAACCAACCAATAACTACAACGTTATAGTTATTTTTGTTGTTAAGAATACTACTAACTTAGCAATAATCAACATTAATAATATTATATTTACCACGTATTATAATACGCTATGGCTGTTCACAAACTTAATTTTGATGATGCTTTTAATGAGGTGTTTTATACCCTAATTGCTATGCATTGTACAATTGAAGATTACAGACTAGCCTATCTTTTAAACAAACACTTAGGCATTACACTTAAAAGAAAACCAGACGATTTAGATTATAATAATGGGCTAGTATCCTATTCTATTTACGAATGGCAAAACAACAAACAACTAATCACTTGGAACTTAGTATCCAATATATGCAAAACCCAAACCACTCAAAAAACAGACACCAAATCATTATTTAATACCACACAAACCAAAACATTTTATTTATTACCAGAATACAAAACCGTAAATTACTTTTTAAAAATAGATACCGAATTTTGTTCAAGTGAAGAAAAAAACATGATAAATACTATTATGAGCATTCCACAAATTATAACAGCATATAGTATTAATACCAACCAATTACAATCAAAAGAGAATTTAATTTTTAGCTAATGTCAATTACAAAAAAAACCAAAATAGTAGCAACTCTAGGACCTGCTTCAAGCACCAAAGACGTTTTAAAAGGCATGCTTGATGAAGGAGCCAACGTTTTTAGAATAAACTTTTCTCATGCCGATTATGACGATGTCAAAAAACGCATTCAAATAATACGTGATTTAAACAACGAATTTGGCTATAATGCCGCCATATTAGCAGATTTACAAGGACCCAAACTACGTGTAGGCGTTATGAAAGAAGAGGTTATTGTAAACCCAGGAGACCAAATTGTTTTCGCAACAGGCAAACGCTTTGAAGGCACCAAAGAACGTGTTTACATGACTTACGATAGGTTCCCACAAGATGCCAAACCAGGAGAACGCATTCTTTTAGACGATGGAAAACTAATTTTTGAAGTCGTTTCAACCAATAAAAAAGACGAAGTTACAGCCAAAGTTATACAAGGCGGACCATTAAAATCTAAAAAAGGTGTCAACCTCCCAAACACAAACATTTCACAACCCGCATTAACCGAAAAAGATATAGAAGATGCCCTTTTTGCCATACAAGAAGAAGTAGATTGGATAGCCTTATCATTTGTTCGCCATGCAGAAGATTTAATGCAACTACGCGAGTTAATAACAAAACACAGCCAACACAAAATCCCTATAATTGCCAAAATTGAAAAACCAGAAGCCGTACAAAACATCGATAAAATTGTAGCTCATTGCGATGGTTTAATGGTAGCACGTGGTGATTTAGGCGTAGAAGTACCAGCACAAGAAGTACCACTCATTCAAAAAGAATTAGTATTGCGTGCCAAAAAAGCTAGAATACCGGTAATTATAGCAACCCAAATGATGGAAACCATGATTTCTAGTCTAACACCAACCAGAGCAGAAGTTAATGATGTAGCAAACTCTGTCATGGACGGAGCAGATGCCGTAATGCTATCAGGTGAAACATCGGTAGGCGAATACCCCATACAAGTTATTAAACAAATGGCAGACATATTAAAAAGCGTTGAAAACTCTAGCCTTATAAAAGTACCGCAATTACCACCACACATTCGCACCAACAGATACATCACAAAATCTATATGTTACCATGCCGCAAATATGGCAAACGAAATTAACGCCAAAGCCATTTCAACATTAACAAATAGTGGTTATACAGCCTTTCAAATTTCGGCATGGCGACCATCATGCCACA
>JALRJA010000257.1 GCA_023255235.1 Flaviramulus sp. | reverse complement strand
ATATTTCAAACCAATACCAAAATAACGGTTATTTATTTTCACAAATTAACGCCGTTGAAGTAAGTGCCGCAAATAACATTATAGATATAGAAATTAGAATATCTGAAGGTAAACCAGCCTATTTTAATAATGTATCGGTAGTAGGAAATGACAAAACCAATGACCATGTTGTATATAGAGAAATACGCACACGACCTGGTCAATTATACAGCAAAGCCAATGTAGTTCGTACTGTAAGAGAACTTGGTCAATTAGGTTTTTTTGATGCCCAAGAAATTACACCAAACTTTAACAACCCAAACCCAAACGAAGGAACCATAGATATGGAATACTCGGTTAAAGAAACAGGCTCAAGCCAAATAGAGCTTCAAGGTGGTTATGGTGGCGGTGGCTTTATAGGCACACTAGGCTTATCGTTTAACAACTTTTCTATAAAAGACATCTTAAAAAAAGATGCCTATAAGCCAATTCCTATGGGCGATGGGCAAAAATTGGCATTACGATTGCAAGCAAGCCGGTTTTTTCAAACCTATAGTTTTTCTTTTTCAGAACCTTGGTTAGGTGGCAAACGCCCTGTACAATTTTCAACGTCTTTATCACATACTAAACAATTTTTATTTGATTTTAGATCAAGAAATGCTGATAGAAGTAGAAGCTTCAATATAACTGGTATTACATTTGGGCTAGCAAAAAGACTATCTGTTCCAGATGATTATTTTACCCTTTCACAAGCAATTAGTTTTCAACGGTATGACCTTAATAATTATAACACAGGGTTATTTACTTTTGGTGATGGCTATTCTAATAATTTATCTTACACAATAGGTTTAAGTAGAAACAACACAAGTGTTGACCCTATTTACCCAACTGGTGGTTCAAATTTTGGAATTACTGCAAAAGTGTCGTTACCCTATTCTGTTTTTAATGATGTTGATTATGAAGCATTAAAAATTGAACGAGATAATAACACAGCTATAATTTCTGATGCAAACAACAGTACAATAGACAGAAATAATGCCTCTGCAAGAATTGCAGAAATTGACCAAGAACGCTACAAATGGCTAGAGTTTTACAAAATTAAATTCTCTGGAGAATGGTTTACCCAATTAGCTAAAGATTTAGTTTTAAGACCAAAAACAGAATTTGGTTTCTTAGGAGCATATAACAATGCTAGAGGTGTAATTCCTTTTGAACGGTTCTTTTTAGGTGGTGATGGTTTAGGTAATTTTGCACTAGACGGGCGAGAAGTTATTCAATTGAGAGGTTACCCAAATCAATCTTTATCAAACCAAGATGGTGGCACCATTTACAATAAATTTTCTTTAGAACTTAGATACCCTATTACCTTAAAAGCATCGGCCAAAATTTATGCTTTAGGGTTTTTAGAAGGCGGTGCATCTTTTAATAGTTTTAGAGATTTTAATCCGTTTAATATTAATCGCTCGGCTGGTTTAGGTATTCGAATTTTTATGCCCGCATTTGGTTTATTGGGTATAGATTTTGGTCATGGTTTTGACCCATTACCTGGAGAAACGGTTAAACATGGGTGGGAAACGCACTTCATTATTGGACAACAATTTTAATTAGAAATACTATTTTGGCATGGTATTTTCTAATAATAACCTAATGATTTGTATCGCAATTAAAATTTTTAAGATTAAAATTCGTTAATTTTGAAAATACAATTCAAAAAAGACAAAAAATAATGAGTTTGTTTTTATTAGAAATTATTAACTATGTGAATTATAAAATATTAACAGATGCAAAACAAAGTTCTTTTTTTACTAACATTGGTTTTATTAATAAGTGTCTCTACATTTGCACAGCGTGGTGTTAGGGTTGCTTATATAGATACCGAATATATTTTACAGAACGTTCCTGAATACCAAGATGCCTCAGCACAATTGGATGAAAAGGCCGAAAAATGGAAAAATGAAATTCAAGATAAACTAGCTATTATAGAACAAAAGCGTAAAGATTTAAGTAATGAAAAAGCGCTTTTAACAAAAGAGCTTATTGAAGAACGCGAAGAAGATATTTATTATGAAGAGCAAGAAATATTAGACTATCAGCAAAACCGTTTTGGTCCAAATGGTGACTTGTTTATTCAAAAAAAACAACTCATGCAGCCCATTCAAGATCAAATATTTGCGGCAGTTCAAGATTTGGCTGAAAGCAGAAAATATGATTTAGTTTTTGATAAATCTGAAACAAACTTACTGTATTCAAATAAAGCCTATGATTTGAGTGAGCAAATATTACGAAGCATAACAAGAGCATCTAAACGCCAACAAGCCGAGTCTAAAGCCGAAAAAAAAGCAGCTCAAGAGGAAGAATTGCTTCCTGAAATTAATTATGAATTGGAAGCTAGAGAAAAAGCTTTAGAAGAGAAAAAAGCAGCTAGACTTGAGGCAATTGAAAAAGCAAGACAAGAAAAACTTGATGCTAGAGCTGCAAAAGTAAAAGCAGCAGAAGAAAGACGCGAAAACACAATAAAAGAACGCGAAAAAGCGAAACAAGAAAAACTAAACACAAACAATACAGGCTCAAAGGAAGTTACTACTTCAGATAAAGATAACCCAGCAGCAGAAACAAAAACTAGAGCTCAACTAATTGAAGAAAACAGACAAAAAAAACTAGCCGATAGAGAAGCTAGAAAAAAAGCCCTGGAAGAAAAAAGGAAAAAAATTTTAGAAGACCGCCAAAAGGCGAAAGATAGTACAAACAATAATTAAGAATTTATAACACAATTAACACATTTAAAAATGAGAAAACTAAACACCTTTTTATTAGCAACCGTATTATGTCTAGGAACTATAGGTTTCACACAAGCACAGAGTAAAGTTGCTCATATAAACACTCAAGAATTAATAGCAGCCATGCCTGCAGCAAAAGCGGCACAAACAGAATTAGAAGCTTTAGGTAAAACCTATCAAACCGATATTCAAGCATCTATTACAGAATATCAAAATACTGTAAAGCAATATGAAGCCGAAGCATCTACCAAAACCGATGAAGAAAACCAAAAAAGAGGTTTAGAATTGCAAGAAAAACAACAACGTATTCAACAATTTAGAGCTGATGCTCAAAAAGATTTGGCCGAAAAAGAAGCCGAATTATTTAAACCTATTCAAGAAACAGCTATGAAAGCTATTAATGAAGTAGCTAAAGCTCAAGGTTTTGATTATGTTTTAGATAGAGCAAGTTTAATTGTTGCTGAAGGAAAAGACATTTTAGAAGATGTTAAAAAGAAATTAGGCATCTAAAAAAAATAGATTAAATACCTATATTTAAAGCTGTCTTTTAAAGGCAGCTTTTTTATTTTTGTGATGTTATGCGAATAAATCCTATTGGTGTTTTTGATTCTGGTGTTGGTGGCACTTCTATTTGGAAAGAAATTCACGCTCTTTTGCCAAATGAAAACACTATTTATTTGGCCGATAGTACAAACGCACCTTATGGTACTAAAGATGCTAATACTATTATTGATTTAAGTATTAAAAACACTGAATATTTACTTAATAGAGGTTGTAAAGTAATTGTGGTTGCTTGTAATACGGCTACCACAAATGCTATTAGCTTGCTTAGAAACCGGTATAAAATCCCTTTTATTGGTATAGAACCTTCTATAAAACCGGCTGCTTTACAAACTAAAACAAACACTATTGGTATTTTGGCAACAAAAGGAACGCTTAGTAGTGCTTTATTTTCTAAAACTTCAAGCATTTATGCTAGCAATATTAAAGTTGTTGAACAAGATGGTAACGGTATTGTAGAGCTTATTGAAAGTGGGAAGTTGTTTTCTAATGATATGATTTTGCTTTTAAAAGCCTATTTAAAGCCCATGATTGCTGCTAATATTGATTATTTGGTTTTGGGTTGTACACATTACCCTTATTTAATGCCTTTGTTATTAGAATTGTTACCTAAACATATTAAAATTATTGACTCTGGTGAAGCTGTTGCTAGACAAACCAAAGCTGTTTTAGATAAGCTTGATTTATTAAATTTAGGTTTAATTAAAGCTAAAAATGAGTTTTATACCAATGGTTCTCCTGGTGTTTTAAAATCGCTTTTGGGTGAGAATTTTACAGTTGAATATTTAGATTTTTAGCTCTTATTTTTTGCGTTAGTGATTGTAGTGAAAATCCTTTTTTATGCTTGAATGCAGATTTTCTATAGCAAGTTTTCTAAAACTAGCATAAAAAAGATTGTAACGAAAAGCACGACCCAAAGGGTAACGCCCAAAAAAAACTAAAATAAAACTATGCTGTTTTAAGTGCTACAAACTGTATTTTAGAGATATTATAAGGTTTCTTCCTGCGGCTGCTATACCCGAAGAATATGTTTTATAACGTTGGTCTGAAATGTTTTCTAAACTTGCTGTAAGGGTTGTAGATTTGTTTATTTGATATTGTGTTCTAAGGTTTATGGTGTACCATGAAGGGCTGTATGGATTTCCGTTTTGGTCTAGGGCGTAAATGAAGTCTTTTTCTATTTCTGACGGTGCTAGTTGATTGAATGATAGTTGGGCATTGTAATTGGCAAAAAAATCTAACTTTATGTTTTCTGTATTCCAAACTAAGTGTGTGTTACCAAAATTTGGTGCTGCGTGCCTTATTGGTACTTCAATTTGGTCTTCTACTTCTGTTCCGCCTATGATGTTGTATTGTGAGGTGAGTAGTAGGTGGTTTGTGAAATTAACTTTTGCGCCAACTTCAAAACCATAAATCCATGCTTTTGAGGCATTTTGTATGGCTTGAACATTGCTTAATTGCCCATTATAGATAATTTGTGTATTGCCGTTTAGGCTAAAGTCTCTTCTCACTAGAGCATTATCTAAATAGGTGTAATAGGTGTTCATATCTAGAATAAACTTGTTGTTAAAATTTAGTTGTAAACCTAACTCGCCACCGTAGGCATATTCGGGTCTTAAGGTTTCGTTTGGTACTACTACAGAACCGGGTTCAGAATCGAATACTTTACCAATATCATCAATATTAGGTGCTCTAAATGCCGATGATGCGTTTAGTTTCCATTGTATTGTTTTGTTTGGTAACCAACTTATTCCGGCTGTACCTGTGAGTGCTCCTGCTTGGTTTTTTGAGGTATTAAAAGGGAGGTTTAAAAATGTATTGTTTTCTGTAAAATCTGCTTGTGATGTAATGTGATTAAAACGTAAACCTGATTGAAAAACAAGCTTTGTGTTTGGTTTATATTTAACACTTGTATAGGCTGCTAGCGATTGCCAAGTTGCTCCATTGGGGTATCTGGAAACTGCTGAAACGGTTGTGTTTGTTTGTGTATTTTGTATATTTCCTATAGATTTTACTTTATTATAGATGTACTCTGTTCCATAAAAAAACTGTGTTTTGGAACTAATTGATTTTTCTAAATCTAAATTAAATGAATAGGCATTTACGGCTTCTTTGGTGCTGTTTCTAATGGTAGATTGAAAGTCTCTATCGATTCTGCTTTCTTGAAAGTTTTGGTATGCTATGGTTGTTTTTATTTTATCATAAAAACTTGAATTACTCTCTAGTTTGGTTATTTGAATATTAGACATAAACCATTTTTGAGGACCATAGTTCCATTGGGCAGAGCGTAGAGCATCATCTTTATAGCGTATTAAACGATCGTATCTTGAATAGTTTGACGTTGTTGTGTAAAATAAGCCTATATCAAAACACAGGTTTTCGTCTAGTTGATAGTGTGCTTTTTGCATAAGGTTTGTTTGGTTATATCCTGTTGGTTTTTGCACTAATGGGTTACTATTTTGTATAACAACATCTCCTGTATTGGTTTCTAAAACAAACTCAGGACGCAAATAGTCTTTTGGTCCATGACTTCCCATGCGTAAATCTCCAAAATATGAATAGCTTGCACTGGTTACAAATGCCCATTTTTTATAGCCCAAATTAAAATCAAAATGACCTGTTTTTTCTTGGTTTGCTGTTGCATATCTTACAACGGCATTTGATTGAAAAAATAATGAATCGGTGTTTGATAATTTTGGTTTTTGAGTATAAAAACTCATAACGCCTCCAATGGCATCACTTCCATAAATTACAGAACCAGAGCCTAAAGTAACTTCTGTGTTTTGAATTGAGAAAGGGTCTATAGATATTACATTTTGAATGTTTCCGCCTCTAAAAATAGCGTTGTTCATTCTAACACCATCTACTGTTATGAGC
Organism: Flaviramulus sp.; assembly: GCA_023255235.1. Lineage (GTDB taxonomy): Bacteria > Bacteroidota > Bacteroidia > Flavobacteriales > Flavobacteriaceae > JALRJA01. Next base: position 1,626 of record JALRJA010000257.1, on the reverse strand, counting down.
AGTCTGTTTGTTGAAAAACCTCTTATCATCGGGCTACCGCCTCCAAGCTGGCTTTTTTGCATATAAATTTGCCCTGTGTTTTCTAATAAATCGGCACTTGTTTGGGGGTTTGAAAATGCAATAGTTTTTGAGCTTATGTTAATTATTTTTTGTGGAATATCTCTTTTGTTTTGCTGAAATTTTGAAGCCGAAATAACAATTTCATTTAAATCATGAATGCTTGATTCTAGGTACACTCTATTTTTATTGCCTAGTTGCTTTTTTGTGAGGGTTATTAATTGATGTGATAAATGCTTAAAGTAAATAGTTTCTGAGTCTAAAAATAGGTCTAAATCTGCTTCGCCTTTAAAGTTTGAAATAACACTTTTAGATTTGGTTACATTATATATGGCAACTCCAAATATGGGTTCTTTGGTTTGTGAGTTTAAAACTTTAATATTTTGCCCTTGGGAAAAGGCACATACCATTAAAAAAAAAGTAATAGAAAAAAATGGTTTCATTGATTAGTTAAAAACTTGGTTAAATACCTGCAGTGATTTAGGGGTTTTAAAACTGCCCAAATGTAGCTCAAAATACAGAAGCAACATTTTTAAAAATGCCTGTCTTTCTTTTGAGTTAATTGTCACGCTAGATATAGCATCAAATTTTGTGCCTAATAGTCTTTTTAGCAATATTAAATTATTATCTGAAATAGAATACTTACTGCTGGCTATTGTTTCAAATTTTCCTTCACTTAAATTAAAAAAGGGATATTCTATGTTGGTTTCATCTGGGTAAAACCCTAAATATTTTGTTAGTTTTAATAAAAATAATAAATGAAAATTGGAATATTCAGATTGAGAATCAAGCCATAATAACGCATTTTCTATATAGCTGTATAGTGCTTGATTTTCTTCTTCTTCTTTTAATGTATGGGTTAAAACTTCAGATAAAAACATAACAACTGCACTTTTAATAACATGAGAATGTAAGCTGGTATATATATGAGCTAGCTTGGCATCTTTAATGGTGTGTAATGTTTTGGTTTTTTTATACACAATTACAAGTTGTAATTGTGAAAGTAATTGAAAATAGGCGGTTTTAGTATTTCCTTTTTTACTTTTTAAAACACCTCTTAAAAAAAAACTTAAAACCCCTAGTTGTTGTGTGTAACATGTAACTATGAGATCACTGTCTTTGTATTTTATTTTAGATAAAACAAGGGCGTTTGTAGTTATGAGCATTATCTTACTACCATTAATTTTATAACTTTGGTTTCAAAGGTATCTAAATCTGAAAGCATAATTATATAAACTCCAGATGCTACTGTGTTATTGGCTAGGTTTTTTCCGTTCCAATATGCTGTACCACCGTCTATTTCTAAATTATATCCTAAATGCCTTAGGTTTGTTCTAGATTGAGCTTCGGCAACCAAATTACCTTCAATATCGGTTATTTTAATGTTGATATTATCTGAAATGTCTTTAATTTTTACTTTTTCGTCTGTAATGTTAAAGTTAGGTCTTACAGGATTAGGGTAAGCATAAGCAGTAGCTAGGTCTTCAAAGGGTGTAGAACCACCAGATTTAAATGATACTAAACCATTACTTGTGGCTATATAAACAATACCATTTTGAGAGTCTATAG
>JALRJA010000217.1 GCA_023255235.1 Flaviramulus sp. | reverse complement strand
GATTCTAAAGATAGTTTAGTAAAATTACTGCCATTACTTAACCAAAATAGTCATGATTCTTGGCTTCAAGAGTTTAAAGAGTTATATGATATTGAATATGAAAAAGTTATAAAAAACGATATTTTCCCAACCAAAGAAGGTTTAACTATGGGAGAAGTTTTAAAACAAATCAACATAGAGACTAAAGGAAATGCAGCAATTGTGTCTGATGTAGGGCAACATCAAATGATAGCTTGTAGGTATGCCAATTTTAATATCACAAAAAGTAACATTACTTCTGGCGGGTTAGGAACTATGGGCTTTGCTTTACCAGCAGCTATTGGTGCTAAAATGGCAGCTCCAGAAAGAGAAGTAGTAGCTATTATTGGCGATGGTGGTTACCAAATGACCATACAAGAGTTAGGCACCATTTTTCAACAACAAATACCTGTTAAAATTGTAGTTTTAAACAATGAGTTTTTAGGAATGGTTCGCCAGTGGCAACAATTATTTTTTGATAAACGATATGCTTCAACCGAAATGACCAACCCTAATTTTATTGCCATTGCAGAAGGGTATTATATAAAAGCCAGAAAAGTTACAAAAAGAGCAGAGTTGGCAGAAGCTGTAAAAGAGATGATTGCATCAAAAGAATCTTATTTTTTAGAGGTTTGTGTAGAAAAAGAAGATAATGTTTTTCCAATGATTCCGGCAGGAGCATCAGTTTCAGATGTACGTTTAAGCTAAATTTAATAATATGAACGACGATATACAAACATTTACCATATCAATTTATACAGAAAACAACATTGGGTTGTTAAATCGCATATCAGCAATTTTTCAACGCAGACATATCAATATTGAAAGTTTAACTACCTCACAATCAGAAATTGAAGGTGTTAATAGATTTGTTATTGTTGTTAATATTACAGAACATCAAGCCAAAAAAATTGTTGGTCAATTTGAAAAACAAATAGAAGTAATTAAGGCTTACTACCATACAGACGAAGAAACTATTTATACCGAGTCATGTATGTTTAAAATCAAGTCTAATTTATTGTTTGAAGAACCTCAAATTCAAAATATAATAAAAGAAAGTAACACCAGAATAGTTACTGTAAATAAAGATTTTTTTGTACTGGAAAAATCTGGAAGAAGAAATGAAATAGAATCATTACGAAGAGATTTAAATGTTTTTGGTATCATGCAATTTGTACGTGCTGGTAGAATTGCAGTAACTAAAGACGAAATGAAAATAACAGAAATGCTACAAGCATTTAATAACCAATAATAACTTAAAATTAAAATGGGAAATTATTTTAACACACTATCGCTAAGAGACAAATTAAATCAATTATCTAAGTGTCGATTTATGAACACATCAGAATTTGCAGATGGTGTAAACGCTTTAAAAGGAAAAAAAATAGTAATAGTAGGCTGCGGAGCTCAAGGGCTAAACCAAGGTTTAAACATGAGAGACTCAGGTTTAGATATTTCGTATGCTTTAAGACCGCAAGCAATTGCTGAAAAGAGAAAATCGTTTCTTAATGCTTCTGAAAATAAATTCAAAGTAGGCACGTATGACGAGTTAATACCAACAGCAGATTTAGTATTAAACTTAACACCAGATAAGCAACACTCTAGCGTTGTGAATGCCGTAATGCCATTAATGAAAAAAGGTGCTACACTTTCTTACTCTCATGGGTTTAATATTGTAGACGAAGGCATGCAAATTAGAAAAGATTTAACGGTTATTATGGTAGCTCCTAAATGCCCAGGAACAGAAGTTAGAGAAGAATACAAAAGAGGTTTTGGCGTACCAACATTAATTGCAGTACACGAAGAAAATGACCCAGAAGGAAAAGGTTGGGCACAAGCAAAAGCCTATGCTGCTGCAACCGGTGGAGATAGAGCAGGTGTATTAGAATCTTCGTTTGTTGCCGAAGTAAAGAGTGATTTAATGGGAGAACAAACCATTCTTTGTGGATTATTACAAACCGGATCTATTCTTTGTTTTAATAAAATGATTGAAAAAGGTATAGATGCTGGTTATGCTTCTAAACTTATTCAATACGGTTGGGAAACTATTACTGAAGGTCTTAAATATGGTGGTATTACTAATATGATGGATAGACTTTCTAACCCTGCTAAAATTAAAGCTTTTGAACTTTCTGAAGAATTAAAAGACATTATGCGACCATTA
>JALRJA010000194.1 GCA_023255235.1 Flaviramulus sp. | reverse complement strand
CATGTGCCAACTGCTCTAGTTTGTGTAACACATGAAAATTAATGGAAGAATTAAAATGCGATTTTAAAAAAGACATGGTTTTGGAAGACCCAAAAATAACAGGTGTACAAAACTCTAGCATTCTGGAGTCTTCAAAAGTTTTTAAAATGATTTCACCACCTATTCCGTTTAAATCGCCTATAGAAATGCCAACTAGTATATTTTCTGCTTCCTTCATTAAAAATGATAACTTTTGTTTGTAATTTTGATGATGCAAATTTAACTAAATAAATAGACAATAATATGTTTACAGGAATAATTGAAGCCATTGGTATTGTATCTAATCTAAAAGAAGAAACAGGCAATCTTCATATAAGTATAAAAAGTAACATAACTTCAGAATTAAAAATAGATCAAAGCGTTGCACACAACGGCGTGTGCTTAACTGTTATTGCTATTGATAACGACACCTATGTTGTAACAGCTATTAAAGAAACGCTAAACAAAACAAACCTTAATAAATTAGAACTAAATAGTAAGGTAAACCTTGAGCGAGCTATGAAACTTGGCGATAGATTAGATGGTCATATTGTTCAAGGGCATGTAGATCAAACAGCTATATGTACTCATGTTGAAGAGGTTGATGGCAGTTGGATTTTTAGTTTTAAATATGATGCTTCTTTAAATAACATAACTATTGAAAAGGGGTCTATAACCATTAATGGTGTGAGTTTAACTGTGGTGAATTCTAAACTCAATAGCTTTAGCGTTGCTATTATACCTTATACTTATGAGCACACAACTTTTAATACAATTAGTAAAGGTTCTTTGGTTAATTTAGAATTTGATGTTTTAGGGAAATATGTTTCAAAGTTAGTACAACTTAAAAACTAATTGAGTTAGGTATTACAAACATTGTTTGATAAACTTGGCTATACTATTAACATCTAAACCCACCAATTTTTGTAAATGTTCAACACGACCATGCTCAATAAACGCATCAGGAATACCTAAGGTTTTAATGGTTTTTGTATAGTTATTATTAGATGCAAATTCTAAAATAGCACTTCCAAAGCCACCAATTATGCTATTGTCTTCAACTGTGATAATGGTGTTGTAGGTTTTAAAAATAGTATGTAACAACGTTTCGTCTAAGGGTTTTACAAAACGCATATCGTAATGTGAAACATCTAAAGATGCTAAAGCTTCACTCACATTTTTAGCCATAATACCAATACTTAAAACAGCTACTTTTTTCCCTTTTTTAAGAGCCTCTGCTTTACCTATTTCTATTTTTTTAAAAGGGCGTTCCCAGTTTAAGGTTGTGCCTGTACCTCTGGGATATCTAATTGCTATGGGTGTTTGTAAGCCTAATTGTGCGGTGTACATGATGTTACGCAATTCTATTTCGTTTCTAGGAGCAAAAATAATAAGGTTTGGTATGCTACGTAAGTAACTCAAATCAAAGACACCATGGTGTGTAGCACCATCTTCTCCAACTAAGCCAGCACGGTCTAAACAAAAAATTACAGGCAGTTTTTGTAAAGCCACGTCGTGTAAAACTTGGTCATAAGCTCGTTGTAAAAAGGTGGAATATATATTGCAAAAAGGCACTAGCCCTTGAATGGCCATACCAGCCGCAAGAGTAACGGCATGCTGTTCGGCAATGCCAACATCAAAAGCACGTTCAGGAATTTGTGTCATCATATATTTTAATGAGCATCCTGTTGGCATAGCTGGTGTGATACCCACAATATGTTTGTTTTTGCTTGCTAATTCTACTATTGTATGACCAAAAACATCTTGGTATTTTGTGTAATTTGAATCTGTTTTAGAAATAAGATCGCCTGTAGAGGCATTAAATTTTCCGGGAGCGTGGTATTTTACTTGGTCTGTTTCGGCTTGTTTTAAGCCTTTGCCTTTAGTTGTTATTAGGTGTAAAAATTTGGGTCCTTCAACGGTTTTTAAACGGTTTAATTCTTTAATAATAGCATCTATATCATGACCGTTTATAGGTCCTGAATAATTAAAGTTTAACGCTTCAATAATATTGCTTTGTTTTTGTGTTCCTTTTTTAACATTGGTAAAGTATTGTTTTAAGGCACCAACGCTAGGGTCTATACCAATGGCATTATCATTTAAAATAACCAATAGGTTTGCATGGCTTACTCCGGCATGGTTTAAACCTTCAAAGGCCATACCGCCTGCTATACTAGCATCGCCAATTACAGCAATATGGTGTTTTTTTAAATCTCCTTTTAGTTGTGATGCTATTGCCATTCCTAAGGCTGCAGATATAGAAGTTGAGGCATGCCCAACGCCAAAGGTGTCATAGATGCTTTCACTAGGTTTTGGAAAACCACTAATACCGCCTAATTGTCTGTTGGTATGAAAACTGTTTTTTCTACCTGTTAAAATTTTGTGTCCGTAGGCTTGATGACCAACATCCCAAACCAATAAATCATCGGGTGTATTAAAGACATAATGTAGTGCAATGGTGAGTTCTACCACACCTAAACTAGCACCTAAATGCCCTTCTTTGGTAGCAATTATATTAATTATAAAGGCTCGCAATTCTTTGGCAAGTTGGGGTAGGTCGGCTTGTTTTAGAAGCCGAAGGTCTTTAGGAGAGT
>JALRJA010000177.1 GCA_023255235.1 Flaviramulus sp. | reverse complement strand
TCACTCGCACTATTACTTTGTTGGCGTCCAATGCCGATGAAAATAGCCTGCCAGATATAGTGCAAACTCTGCCTAATGAACTGAAGTCATATCCTGAAAAACCTCAGCGACAAACCTTTGTGCGCGATGCACAAATTGTCTCCCAGTACAGTATTACGTCGGCAATCGTTCCCAGCAAAGTGGGAACATTTACCCTGCCCGAAGTCAAAGTGCCTTGGTGGAATCCGCACCTTAAACCACACTAGGCAAGACATAGAAGATAAACTAAGTGCTTTAAAATCGTCTATATATTTTTCTGGATCTAATGGGCGTATTAGTGCAAGTTTAAGAACTACAGAAGAATACCTAATGGAAACATTAGCCTTAATGACAGATATGCTCAAAAACCCTAAATTTGATAAAGAAGAATTAGACAAACTAAAAACCCAAGATTTAGCCGATATAGAACAAAACAAATCAGAACCTAGATACTTGGCTAGTAAACAATTAAGGTTACTAAATCAAAAATATGAAAAAGGACATCCTTTGTATGCCACTACCATTGAAGAAGATATTGATCAAATTAATGCCGTTACTGTAGAAGCCATACAATCATATTACGACACCTATTATGGAATTTCTGATAACGCCACACTTGTAGCCATTGGAAATTTTGATGATCAACAATTAAAAGATTATTTTGAAAAAAACTTTGCCGATTTTAAATCTAACAAACCCTACCAACCAATAGCCGATAAGTTTACTCTTAACAACGCTACCAATGAAAAAATTAAAACACCCGACAAAAAAAATGCCATCAGCATAGGTGTTATGTCTTTTGAAGCTAGTCAAGAAGATGCCGATTATGCAGCCCTAGAAATAGCAAGTTCTATATTTGGTGGTGGGTTTTTAAATTCCAGAATTGCAGGTAGATTACGACAAAAAGATGGTGTTAGCTATGGAGCAGGTGGGTATGTTGGTGTAGATTCAAACCCAAAAGATAAAAATTCTTCTATTACCGTTTATGCTATTTATGCACCAGAAAATGCCGCTAAAGTTCAAAGAGGTTTTAGTGAAGAAATAGAACGTTTTATTAAAGATGGTATAACCGAAGACGAGCTAAAAGTAGCTGTTAATAGCTGGGTTCAAGGTGAAAACGTATCTAGAGCAAAAGATAATGAACTCTCTAGCACTATTAATAATAATTTATATTATGATAGAGATATGATGTTTTACAAAAATATTGAAGATAAAGTAACTCGTTTAACGGTTGATGATGTTAATAAAGTAATTAAAAAATATTTCAAAACCTTTGATGACTGGACGGTTATTAACGCGGGAGATTTTGTAGAATACGAAATTAATAATAAAGAAAAAGTAGATTAAAAATTCTTGTTTTTATAATATTCAACAGATTAAAAAAGCCAATTTATAATGCATTTATAAATTGGCTTTTTAATTGTTTCAACAAAACCTGTAAATTTTGTTTAAAAGGGTTTATGTGTAATGCTAAAGATTAAATCAGTCAATTAAAATCTCTAAAATTGTAATAGCAGCATCACTAATTTTGGTTCCAGGTCCAAAAACAGCAACAACGCCAGAATCAAACAAAAATTGATAATCTTGTTTTGGTATAACACCGCCTACAATAACCATAATATCATCACGCCCATATTTTTTTAGCTCGTTAATAACTTGTGGCACTAGGGTTTTATGACCAGCAGCCAAAGACGACACGCCTAAAATATGCACATCGTTTTCAACGGCTTGTTTTGCTACTTCTTTTGGCGTTTGAAATAATGGACCAATATCAACATCAAAACCAACATCTGCGTAGCCTGTTGCAACAACTTTAGCACCGCGGTCATGACCATCTTGCCCTATTTTAGCAATGAGAATACGTGGGCGTCTGCCATCTTGTTCGGCAAACCTATCAGCCAATTCTTGTGCTTTTTTAAATGATTTATCGTCTTTTAGTTCTTTATTATACACCCCTGAAAATGATTTTATTTGTGCTTTATAACGTCCAAACTCAACTTCTAACGCATCACTAATTTCACCAAGTGTGGCACGTTTTCGAGTTGCATTAATAGCTAAAGTTAATAAATTTTCTTGCCCTGTACGAGCTGCTTCGGTTAATTTTGCTAAAGCAAGCTTTACGTCTTTAGAATCTCTTGTGGCTTTAACAGTTTTTAAACGCTTTATTTGAGAGTTTCTAACAGATTGGTTATCAACCTCAAGGGTTGTAATAGGGTCTTCTTGTTGTAATTTGTATTTATTAACTCCTACAATAATATCTTGTTCAGAATCAATTCTTGCTTGTTTTTTTGTGGCAGCTTCTTCTATTCTAATTTTTGGAATACCTGCTTCAATAGCTTTTGTCATACCGCCTAAGGCTTCAACCTCTTCTATAAGTTCCCAAGCTTTTTGGGCAATATCATACGTTAGTTTTTCAACAAAATAGCTTCCAGCCCAAGGGTCAACCGTTTTTGTTATATGGGTTTCTTCTTGTAAAAATAATTGTGTATTACGAGCTATGCGTGCAGAAAAATCTGTTGGTAATGCAATAGCTTCGTCTAAAGCGTTGGTATGCAAACTTTGTGTGCCTCCAAAAACCGCCGCCGCTGCTTCAATAGTTGTTCTTGCTACATTATTAAAAGGGTCTTGTTCTGTTAAGCTCCATCCAGACGTTTGGCAATGTGTTCGCAAAGCCATCGATTTTTCATTTTTAGGGTTAAATTGCTTTACTATTTTTGCCCAAAGCATTCGTGCAGCTCGCATTTTGGCAATTTCCATAAAGTGATTCATACCTATTGCCCAAAAAAAGGAAAGTCGTGGTGCAAAGGTATCTATATCCATACCTGCTTCAATTCCTGTTCTTATATATTCTAAGCCGTTTGCTAAGGTATAAGCCAACTCAATATCACAGGTAGCTCCAGCTTCTTGCATGTGGTAACCAGAAATGCTAATGCTATTAAACTTAGGCATATTTTTACTGGTGAATTTAAAAATATCGGAAATAATTTTCATTGAAGCAGTAGGCGGGTAAATGTATGTATTACGCACCATAAACTCCTTTAAAATATCATTTTGAATAGTGCCTGATAGTTTTTCTGGTGAAACGCCTTGCTCTTCTGCAGCTACAATATAAAATGCCATAATGGGTAAAACAGCACCATTCATTGTCATTGATACCGACATGCTATCTAGTGGAATATCATGAAATAAAATTTTCATGTCTTCAACAGAATCAATGGCAACTCCTGCTTTTCCAACATCGCCAACCACACGTTCGTGGTCGCTGTCATAACCTCTGTGTGTTGCTAAATCAAAAGCAACCGACAAGCCTTTTTGCCCTGCCGCTAAGTTTCGCTTGTAAAAAGCATTACTTTCTTCTGCAGTAGAAAACCCCGCATATTGTCTAATAGTCCATGGTTTTTGAATATACATAGTAGCATACGGACCACGTAAATTGGGTGTAATACCTGCAACAAAATGACAATGTTCTAAATTTTCAATATCGTTTTTTGAATAGATAGATTTAACTTCTATACCTTCGGCTGTAACTAAAGACTTGTTAGCTTCTTTGTTGATGCTTTTGTCTTTTTCAATTAAATCAATATGCTGAAGGTTTTTTCTCAAAATAGATTATTGATTGTTAACATTAGCTTTTGGAGGAATAACGTTAAAATCTAAGGGTTTTGGTTTATCAAAATTAACCTTAGATAAATCAACATCAAACAATTTAGCATAAAACAAATCTAACGCTACATAGGTAGCTAAATATTTATCACTTAATGTGTTATTAAACTTTGCCATTAAAGGTGGTCCAAACAACTGAGGACTCATAAAATTAGTTGATATAAGCGAATTTAGAGTTATTTTTAAGCCATTATCTTGAATGTTTTGTGAAACACAGCTAATAATTTTGCTTTTGTAATTTAAATAGCTTTTAGGGTTGTTAGCATCCCATAAGTCTTCTTCTTCTTTTAAGGCTTTAAAAACGGCAAGGGTATGTTCTGAAATAATGTCTTCTAATTTTAATTGGCTGTATAAAGAACTTCTTATAAACTGTGAGTAGGCTTGTAATAAAGAAGCGTTTGGATTGCCTTTTCCGTAAAATTTAAAAATATCGTCTTCAAAACTATACAATGCTTCTTTGTATAGTTTATAATTTGCCCCTTTACAGGTTAATACATCTGGTTTATTGGCATATTTAAAACTAGATAAGGTATTGTTGTTTTTACATGCAAAAAAAGTAAATACAATTAAAAGTGTAATTAAATTAAATTTGGAAATCATTTTAAGGTTCATTTTTTATTCTTTTTTGTTCTAAGTTTTCTGATAGTCTGTTTTCTATTATGGGTTCAATTAATGTTTTACGTTGCTTTGTTTTTACAAAAGGATATATTTCTAATTCGTTTCGCATTTGCTCATTAAGATTAGGGTATTTAT
>JALRJA010000137.1 GCA_023255235.1 Flaviramulus sp. | reverse complement strand
TTAAGCATGGCATATTCGCCAGACACCTGATATACAGCTACCGGAACATTAACTGCATTTTTAATTTCTCTTACTATGTCTAAATAACATAGTCCGGGTTTTACCATGACAATGTCTGCTCCTTCTTCAATGTCTGTTTTGGCTTCTTTTATAGCTTCCAAACGGTTGGCGTAATCCATTTGATAGGTTTTTTTGTCTTTAGGAATATGTGCCAAATCAACAGGTGCTGAATCTAACGCATTACGAAAAGGACCATAAAAAGCGGAAGCATATTTAGCCGAATAACTCATAATACCTGTGTTTATAAAGCCTTCACTTTCTAAAGCCTGGCGTATGGTAAGAACACGTGCATCCATCATATCGCTTGGTGCTACAAAGTTAGCGCCGGCTTGTGCGTGTGAAATACTCATTTGTGCCAAAATGGTAGTGGTTTCATCATTTAAAACTTGCCCTTTTTCTACAATACCATCATGCCCATAAGATGAATAGGGGTCTAGAGCTACATCTGTCATTACCAACATATCTGGACAGGCATTTTTTACGGTTTTTATGGCACGTTGCATAAGCCCATTGGGGTTTAAAGCTTCTGTGCCTTTATTATCTTTTAAATTATCGGGTACTTTAACAAACAATAACACCGATTTTAAACCTAATTTCCAAAGCTCTTTAACTTCTTTTTCTAATAGGTCTAAGCTATAACGAAAGTAGTTGGGCATAGATGCAATTTCATCTTTTACACCTTTGCCTTCTACTACAAAAAGAGGTACTAAAAAATCATTGGGTGTTATTATAGTTTCACAAACTAATGAACGAATAGACTCGTTGGTTCTTAATCTTCTGTTTCTTTGTAATAGGTGCATTATAAAAATGTTTGTCTGTTAATTTGCTATTTGTTTACCCAATCTATTGGGTGTTTTAATATTTGTAAAAGCTTTTCTTCTTCGCTTCCTTTTTCTGGTTGGTGGTCATAAACCCATTGTACATGCGGTGGTAAACTCATTAAAATACTCTCTATACGACCGTTGGTTTTTAAGCCAAATAATGTGCCTTTGTCATGTACTAAATTAAATTCTACATATCTACCACGACGAATTTCTTGCCATTTGCGTTGAGCTTCTGTGTATGATAGCGTTTTTCTTTTTTCAACTATTGGTATGTAGGCATCTAAAAAACTATTGCCAACCTCGGTTACAAAGTTATACCAATTCTCCATAGATAGGTTTTTGGTAGCTTTACAATAATCAAAAAATAAGCCGCCTATACCTCTTGCTTCGTTTCTGTGTGTGTTATAAAAATAGGCGTCGCACTGTTTTTTATAGTCTGTATAAAATTGTGGATTGTGATTATCGCATGCTTTTTTACAAATTTGATGAAAGTGCTTGGCATCTTCTTCAAATAAATAATAGGGTGTTAAATCTTGTCCGCCACCAAACCAACTATCTATTACTTTGCCTTGTTTATTATACATTTCAAAATACCTCCAATTGGCGTGTACAGTAGGTATCATAGGGCTTTTGGGATGTAGTACCAAACTTAATCCGCAAGCAAAAAAATTAACGTCCTCAACTTTAAAATAATCTTGCATTGATTTGGGTAACTCACCGTGTACATTAGAAATATTAACACCGCCTTTTTCAAAAATGTTACCGTTTTGAATTACTCGTGTTCGCCCACCTCCTCCTTGTGGTCTTTTCCATATATCTACATGAAATTTAGCTTTGCCATCTATTGCTTCAAGTTTTTTGGTAATAGTGTCTTGTAGCTCTTGTATGTATTTAAAAAATGTATCTTTCATTTTGATTTTTTGGGTTTTATGTGTTGTTTTTAAGTTGAATAGCTTCAACTGTTTTTACAGATGCGGCTGTAACTGATAGTGGAAGAACTAAAATAACCCCTATAATGGGTAGTAATAATAACGCCATAAAAACAATGCCATTACCAATAGCTAAACCTTTATTTTTACTTACAAATTGAACACTTTCTTTGTATTTAAAATGGCGTTCTAAGGTATAATCCATATTGCCAAAACCGGCATAATAGGCTTGAACTAAAAATAGCATTATGGTTGAAAATATATTGACAATAGGAATGAATTTTAAAAGTAAAATGGGAATGGTTAAAAGCAACTCCATAATTAAATTTCTAACATTTACTTTTATGCCTCGCCATAATTGTTGAAAAAATGTGGTTTTTCTGTGTTGGTGTGTCTTGTTTCCTGTTAAATGTATTTCAATTTTTTCTGAAACAGGGCTCATAAATGGTGCAGATAACGCCATTATGATATGTTTAAAAAGTATTAAACCTACTACAATAATAATTAATGCACTTATTAAGGTGCTAATGGTTAAAAAAGTTTGTTTTCCCCATTCCCATGCCCATATTTTTGAAATAAAGTTGCCTAAATTATCTGATAGTGTGTAAGCAGAACCAAAAATAAGAATTGCAGTAACAAGGCTTATGAGCATGGGTATAGCAAAATAGTTCCAAAGTTTTAATTTAGATATTAAACTAAAGGCTCCAAAATAGGCATTGATTCCTGATGTTATATTTTTAATCATACTGTTTATGTTGCGTTAGCGATGGAGCAATTGTTGGAGCTCCTTGCAAAGAGCGACTTGCGAGAGCGCGACCCTTTAGGGTAACGCCCAAATTTTAAGTGTTGTACTCTTTTACAGCATCAACAAATGCTTTGGCGTGGTCTAACGGAATGTTGGGCAATATGCCATGACCTAAATTTACAATGTATTTGTCTTTGCCAAATTCATTTATCATTTGATGTACCATTTTTTTAATTTGCGATGGCGGTGATAGTAAACGCGATGGGTCAAAATTTCCTTGAAGTGTTATGTTTCCTCCTGTTAAGTAGCGTGCATTTCTGGCAGAACATGTCCAATCTATTCCTAGTGCCGATGCGTTGCTTTTTGCCATCTCGCCTAATGCAAACCAACAGCCTTTGCCAAAGGCTATTACTGGTGTTTCTTGTTTTAGTGCTTCAATAATTTGGTTTATATATTGCCATGAAAATTCTTGATAGTCAATTGGTGAAAGCATGCCTCCCCAAGAGTCGAAAATTTGAACGGCATTAACGCCTGCTTTTACTTTTTCTTTTAAATATGCAATGGTTGTATTGGTTATTTTTTGAAGTAATTGGTGTGCTGCTATGGGGTTTGTAAAACAAAACTCTTTAGCCTTGTCAAAGGTTTTGCTTCCTTGTCCTTGAACGCAATAGCATAAAATGGTCCATGGTGAACCTGCAAAACCAATTAGAGGGATTTGGTTGTTTAGTATTTCTTTTGTTGCTTTTATGGCTTGATATACGTAATCTAATTCTACGGTTACATCTGGTTCTATAACATTGTTAACATCTTTTTGTGACCGCACAGGATTGGGTAAATAGGGTCCGAAATTGGGTTTCATTTGTACCTCTATATTCATGGCTTGTGGAATTACCAATATGTCACTGAATAAAATGGCGGCATCCATACCGTATCTTCTAATGGGTTGTACGGTTATTTCACTTGCTAATTCTGGCGTGCGGCATCGTGTGAAAAAATCGTATTTTTCTTTTATTGCCATAAATTCGGGTAGGTAACGCCCTGCTTGACGCATCATCCAAACCGGTGGACGGTTTACCGTTTCTCCTTTTAAGGCTTTTAAAAATAAATCGTTTTTAATACTCATATTTTTTTATTTATCATTACAAATAGTGTTTGTTGTGTGGTATGGCTATTTGTTTTTAATTGTTGTAAATAGAACCTTCTTGATTTGCCGTGTTTAGCCAAACATGAGGTTTTATTTTATACATACTGCTCATTTACCAATTCTATAACGCTTTCAACGGTTGGTACTTTGGCTATTCTCACATCGTTAAAGTGCTTACCGGCTTCTTTTGCAGTGGTTTCGCCTATACAAAAAGCAATAACTTGTGTTTTGTTTTTCTCAACAAAACTGCTAACTGTTGATGGACTGTAAAACATAACGCCTTCTATAGAATCATCTATTTTTTTGCCATCAAATTTTGTTTGGTAGGCTTCAATTTCGTTTACTTCTATATGATTTTTTTCTAAAATTGTGGGCAGTACATCTAATCTTAAGTTGCTACAAAAGTAGGTTACTTGAGTGCCTTCTATATATTCTACTAAATAGTCTGCTAATTTTTTTGCGTTCTTTTCAGTATGGGTAACTTTTCCTATTTTACGCTCTACTAACCGTTTGGTTCTTCTGCCTACACAGTATATGTTTTTAAATTGTAATTGTGAAGCAGAATAGTTTGTTGTTAACGATTCAACAGCATTTTTGCTAGTTATAATAACATTTTGAATTTCGTTTTTTAATACTCGTGGATGTATTCTGTTTAAACTTATTTTAATAAAATCTGTACTTTCAACACTTACCTTTTCATTAAAAAGTAAGCGTTGGTCTTCGGTAAGTGATTTTGTTGAAAACACATTTGTTTTTGTGTTGGTTTTTTTAATGGTATCCATTAATCGTTTGCCGCCACGTTCTATAACCAAGTTGGCACAAAATTGGGCTATATCGTTATGGTCTCCAAGTTTTTTAACTCTGGTTACATCAATTCTTTTAGTGCCATCTGTACTTAGTAAAACGCCTTTAAAGGTAACTTCATCATTTTTAATGTATGCCAATGCACCAATAGGTGCTGTGCAACCGCCTTCTAATTTGTTTAAAAATTTGCGTTCTATTGAGGTACAAATTTCGGTTTCTTCATGATTTAATTTGGCACATGCTTCTCTAACAAAATGGTCTTCTTTTAAAGCGGCAATCATAATAGCACCTTGTGCTGGAGCAGGAATCATCCAATCTAAATTTATGGCGTTTTCTGGTCTTAATCCAATTCTTCCTATACCGGCTGCTGCAAAAATAGCTCCGTTCCAATGCTTATTATCGTCTAATTTTTGTAAACGTGAGTTTATATTGCCTCGTAAATCGACTATAGTATGTGTTGGAAAACGGTTAAGCCACTGTGCACGCCTTCTTAAACTGCCTGTTGCAATAATTGCTTTTTTAGAGCTTAAAAACTCTTCGTTGTTTTTAAAAACTAAGGTGTCATTTACGTTTCCTCTTTTTAAAACCGCCGCTTGCACAATGCCTTTTGGTAGTATTGTTGGAACATCTTTTAGTGAGTGTACGGCAATATCTATATCGTCATTTAGCATGGCAATATCTAAAGTGCGGGTAAAAATACCTGTTATACCTAATTGGTAAAGGGGTTTGTCTAAAACCAAGTCTCCTGTAGATTTTACAGGTATAAGTTGTGTTTTATATCCTAAACTGTCAAGTTGCTGTTTTACAATGTTGGCTTGCCATAGAGCTAATTCGCTATCGCGTGTTCCTATTCTTATGGTTTTAGACATTTTTTGTTGATGGTTCTAACTGAAATACTTTTTTTATGAGTTCAAGACTTTCATTTGTAGAAATACTATCGTCTTTTAAATGATGGGCAAAGTGATTTGTTATTTTTTGAATAATGTTGTTGCTTATTAATTCGGCTTGAGCTTCGTTAAAATCTGTCAATTTTTTTCGTTGTGTTTCAAGTTCTGCCGAAGCAAAATCACTTAATTTATGTTTTAAAGCCTTTATGGTAGGTGCAAATATTCTGGTTTCTAACCAGTCATCAAATTCTTTTTTTACTTCTTCAATAATGGTTTCAGCTAATGGAATTTGCTTTTTTCTGCTTTCTAAGGTTTTATCTGTGATTTTTGATAAATCATCTAAATGAATAAGCGAAACATGTTCTAATTCTTGAACATTTTCATTAACATTTTTGGGTATTGATAAATCTAAAATTAATAAGTTTTTTTTGGTTTGAATAATATGCTTATCAATAGTAGGACGTTGAGCTCCTGTAGCAACTATTAAAATATCTGATGTACTTATTTCTTCCTGTAAATTGGCATAATCTTTTACAATCAAATTAAATTTTCCTGCTATTTGTTCTGCTTTATCTTTAGTTCTATTAATTAAAGTAATATGTTTGTTTTTGGCATGTTTTACGAGGTTTTCACAAGTGTTTCTGCCTATCTTACCTGTTCCAAAGAGTAAGATGTTTTTATTAGATACATTTTCTACGGTATTAAAAATATATTGAACAGAAGCAAAAGAAACAGATGTAGCTCCTGTTGAAATTTCTGTTTCATTTTTAATGCGTTTACTTGCTTGAATTACCGCATTTACCAAACGTTCTGTAAAGTGATTTAGCAAATTATGCTTTTTAGAAATTCGGGCACTTGCCTTTAACTGGCTAATAATTTCAAAGTCTCCAAGTATTTGACTGTCTAAGCCAGAACCTACACGAAACATGTGGTTTATAGCATCGTTGTTTTTGTAAATGTAAGCCACCTTTTGAAATTCTTCTACTGTTCCGTTGGTATTATTACAAAGTAGCTGTATAAGTTGAAATGGGTGTTGAGCAAAACCGTAAATTTCTGTTCTGTTACAAGTAGAGGTAACTATCAAACTCTCTATATCATTTTCTTTAGCTTGATTTAATATAGCCTGCTTCGATTTTTCGTCTAAACAAAAACGCCCTCTCATATTGGCATCGGCTTTATTGTAACTTAAACCTATGGCATAAAAGTAATTGCTTCTAGAAATGTTGTACTTACGCATACTGCTTCTTGAAAATGTGTAGCAAAAATATAAGGATACACTAAAAAAAAATAACGCTAAGAGAACTTTTAGTATCGTTTCAAGTTTTTTACTGCATTTTAATATAAATTCTTAATAAATATTCTATTTTTGCAGTAAAATCAATGGTTTTGATTAAATCTATTTAGAACCAATCTAAATAAAAACACTATGAATGAAGTTGTGTTATCCAAAAAAAATGTCGCTCAAAGTTCTTTTAAAGAAACCAAAGTAGATGATGGCTTTTTGGTTTTAACTTACAAAAATGATGATAGTGAACTGCAAAGTATTGTTAAAGAAATAGATAGCGATTATATTCAATTTCATTTTTGTTTAAAAGGTTCAAGTGAATTTATTTTTAATGAGGGTAGATACCGATTAACTATTTTAGAAGAAAACTCGTTGTTGCTTTACAATCCGCAGCGCGAACTTCCTATTAACTTAGAAACACAAGCACATTCCTGGATTGTTTCTGTTCTAATTTCGATTAAAAAATTTCATGGTTTATTTTCACAAGAAGCGGGTTATATTTCTTTTTTAAACGAAGACAATAAAGACAAAAAATATTACAAAGATGGTGTTATAACGCCATCAATGGCTATAGTGCTTAACCAAATTATAAATTTTAACCTCAACCAATCTGTTAAAAACCTCTATTTTAAAGCAAAAGCCTATGAGCTTTTAAGTTTGTATTTTAACAAAAGTGAAGGTGCCAATATAGAACAATGCCCATTTTTGGTTGATGAAACCAATGTTATTAAAATTAGAAAAGCAAAAGATATTATTATTTCTAGAATGGCAGAACCGCCTAGTTTGCAACAATTAGCTGATGAGATTGGGTTAAATATTAAAAAACTTAAAGAAGGTTTTAAACAAATTTATGGCGATTCGGTTTTTAGCTTTTTATTTGATTATAAAATGGAAGTAGCTAGAAAACTTTTAGAATCGGGCAATGATAATGTAAATGAAGTTGGTCTAAAAGTAGGCTACAGTACCTCTAGTCATTTTATTGCCGCTTTTAAAAAGAAATATGGCACAACGCCTAAAAAATATGTAACCTCTTTAAGTTAAATTTAAAACCTGTAATTCATGAACTATTTAACTCCAGAAATTAAAGCACTATCAAAACACATAGAAACAAAATCTTTAGTACGCACAAATACCTCTTGTGGTATTTTTCAAGATTGTAGTTATACCCAACAACGCCCTAAATTATATCATCAAAACCCTAATGAGTAAAACACAATTTATTAAACTTAAAAAAAGAAGGATTATAAATGAAAAAAGGGATATTATTAGTTAATTTAGGTTCTCCAGACAGCCCAGAACCAAAAGATGTAAAAAAATATTTAGGTGAGTTTTTAATGGACGAGCGTGTTATAGACGTGCCACTTTGGGCAAGAAACCTACTTGTAAAAGGCATTATTTTAAACACCCGACCAAAAGCATCGGCAAAAGCCTATAAAAAAATTTGGTGGGATGAAGGCTCACCACTTATTGTGATTTCTAAAAGACTTCAAAATAAAATTCAAAAACAAGTTAATGTTCCTGTTTCATTAGCCATGCGTTACGGTAGTATGTCTATTAAAGAAGGACTTCAAGAACTCGTAAACAAAGGTGTAAATGAGGTTTTTCTTTTTCCTTTATATCCTCAATTTGCTATGGCAACCACCGAAACTATAACCGTTTTAGCCGAAGAAATTCGCAAACAACACTACCCCAATTTAAAAATAGAATCACAACCCGCTTTCTATAATAACCCAGATTATATAACCGTCCTTTCTAATTCTATTAAAAACCATTTAGAAGGAAAAAACTATAGCCATTTACTGTTTTCATATCACGGTATTCCAGAAAGGCATATTAGAAAAAGTGATGTTACCAAATCACATTGTAAAATAGATAAAAGCTGTTGCATAACACCAAGCCAAGCCCATGCCTACTGCTACAAACACCAGTGTTTAGAAGTTACACGACTAGTTGGTGAAAAACTGCAACTTAAAGAAGGCACGTTTTCGTCATCATTTCAATCACGTTTAGGTTTTGACCCATGGCTACAACCTTACACCGATAGAACCATAGAGCGATTAGGCAAACAAGGCATAAAAAACATGGCTATAGTAACACCAGCCTTTGTGAGCGACTGCCTAGAAACCCTTGAAGAAATTGCTATGGAAGGCGAAGAAATTTTTCATGAAGTAGGTGGCAAAGATTTCCATACAATACCTTGCTTAAATGATGATGACGAATTTGTAAAACTACTCTCAAACTGGATTAACAATTGGGTAAATACCCCTGTAGAAGCTACATAAACTATGGCATATTACCAATACATAAAAGCATTTCATCTCATTTTTGTAATCACATGGTTTGCAGGCTTATTTTATATTCCAAGACTATTTGTATATCAAATAGAAGCCTTTCACAAACCAATGCCAGATAAAGACATTTTAGGAAAACAACTAAAACTTATGGCAAAACGCTTATGGTTTATTATCACATGGCCATCTGCCATTCTAGCAACCATATTTGCTGTTTGGCTACTCATTTTACAACCATTTTTACTACAACAACCATGGATGCACGTAAAGCTAGGCTTTATAGTTTTACTCATTATTTACCACCTAAAAACACATCAATTTTACAAACAACTACAAATTGATAAAGTCAACAAAAGCTCCAATTTTATGCGAATCTGGAATGAAGGCGCCACCTTTATTCTATTTGCTGTAATATTTTTAGCTCTCTTAAAAAATACCATAAACTGGATTTGGGGTATACTAGGAATGCTCATTCTAGGCATACTTATCATGTTAGGTTTCAAAATTTACAAAAACCTTAGAAATAAAAATTCAAAAACTTAAATTATTTGGGCGTTCCCACGCCCTGGCGTGGTCGGGCTATTCGCTATATCTTTTTAAAACAAAACAACATAACAAGTTAACATCATAACTATATAACTCCATAACAACATAACAACATCACACCATAACAACATAACCCCATAACAACATAACCCCATAACAACATAACCCCATAACAACATAACCCCATAACAACATAACTCCATAACAACATAACTCCATAACAACATAACTCCATAACAACAACATAACAACAAAAACCCTCT
>JALRJA010000119.1 GCA_023255235.1 Flaviramulus sp. | reverse complement strand
ATATAGAGTCAAACGAGAGTTGGAATATTGTAATTGATAAAAAAGAAAAGGGCATTTATAAATATATTGATGAAAATGGAGAGATCGTGGTTTCACCATTACAGTAAATACGGCTTTTATTGATAATTTCAGGAATTCATTAGAAGTGAAAAAAGGTATTTTAAAGCTATTAAGTAGTTTTAAAACTTGTCGTTTCCAAATTTTATAAGAACTAAAATGCCTCATTACCCCAAAATTAAGAATTAACAAGAGATTAAGTGTTTCTGACTTTAGACGCTCACCAATAGTGTATTTGTAATCTCTTGAAAGTAAATTGCTGTATAATATAATTGCTCCTTGACTTGGTAAAAGTACTCTTAGTTTCTGATTTTGCCTATTAAAGTGCCTAATTATTTATTTCTAATTCTGCGTTAACAAGATAATTTAAAGGTAAATTTTTTGCCTACGCATTTTAAAAATCATTTTTCAAACCAATCCAAAGACGCTGTTTGGAGTCAACTAAAAAAAATGAACACTACCAGTTTGAAATTAAGATGTGTGATACTCAACTATTTTTAGCTATATTTAAAAACAGGAGGCTTTCTGAAAAGGCAGTCTTTTTTATTTTTTGTAACTGTTTACAAAAAAGTTTTATTTAAAATCACCTTTACTGACGCTGGTTTCAGAAAAAAACCATTATTATAATATTCTCTATATTAGCACTTTTTTAATTAATTTTATATTCTTCTTATGAATAAATTTTCTGTAATTATATTTCTGTTATTAACAGTAGTAGCAAACTCTCAAAACGAAAGTTTTGACCTTATTAACGACTTAACAACTTCAACGTCTTTTTCTATTGAAACACCAATAGCATCAAATGGATTTGTACAAAATGGTGATTTACGGTGGTATCACAATTCTGAACAAACCATAGTAGATAATTTTATGGTAAACATATCAGCCTACAATGGCTCTGGTTTTGCTTATTTAAATTCGGGAATGGATGGTTATGAAGGTTTTGACTCGGTTCAATTAATATTAAACAATATTGATTTAACAGCTTTAAGCAGTCCTTATCTGTCTTTTTATCATATTCACCCTGATGGCTCAGAGGTGCTTAAGGTGTATGTAAATGGGCAGCTAGTTCACACTATTTCAGCAAACGCCAACGTATGGACTCAAAATATTATTGATCTTTCTAGTTTTTCCAGCCTAAATGCTGCTCAAATTGTTTTTGAAGGATCGGATCCAGAATTTAATTCTCGTCAAGTAGGTATTGGTATTGATAATTTACGAGTGTATTCAGAGACTAATATGCAATACACATCGGCTCAATCTCAAACCACTTCGTGTAGGTTAAACCCCGGTTTTGAAAATCAACAAGTATTGAAAGTTACCGTGACTACAGAAGGTAGTTTAACGCCACTAACTCTAGAACACTTGGTGTTTTCAAACTCGTTAGATAATGGCTGTAGCAATATTTCAAAAGTGCAGCTATATAATAGTGA
Source organism: Flaviramulus sp. (assembly GCA_023255235.1). Classification (GTDB taxonomy): domain Bacteria; phylum Bacteroidota; class Bacteroidia; order Flavobacteriales; family Flavobacteriaceae; genus JALRJA01. The sequence continues at coordinate 5,057 of JALRJA010000119.1, read as the reverse complement.
TAATTTTACAACAAGTCACCTCATTGGAACTTTAGATTCTTCTACCGAACTTAGTTTTTCAGTTAGCGAACAACTCATGAATGGCACTAATACTTTTTGGTTAACGGTAAACTTGAATGCTGGAGCAACAATTGGAGATACCTTAGATTTTGATTTAACATCTCTTACAGTTTCAGGAAGTGATTATACAAATATTACCAATGATTCTGGTGTAGCTACTATTAACTGGAGTGGCTACTTTGCTGTTGAAAACCTCAATAGTTCTGGTGCGGGATCTTTAGCACAAGCCTTAACCCAAGCCAATAGTTATAATGCTACTGGATGTAACGCTCCGGCAGTAATAGATCTTAGACAGCTTTCTGGAACAATAACACATGCTAATTCTACCAACCATAGTAATGATAATACCTCCATTTTAATTTTAGGACCTACTGACAAAAGTTTGATAATTAACGGTTCTAACGGAAGATTAATTTATAGCTATGGAGATGCTTCAGTTGAAGTAAGTGGGCTGAGTTTTACAAATTTTAATGACGAAATTATATATAAACCAAATTCTAAAGGATCATTATCTTTGAAAAACTGTAACTTTTATGGAAATAGTGGACAAATTTTTTATGTTCCCAACAGTAGTGTATCATCAGAAGAAATAGTGTTTTCTGTTGAAAACTCATCGTTTTGGAACAATACCATTAGTTCTGATAACATTATGATTTATATTCCTAATTTCTCTGGTTTTGTTTCACTAAAAAATGTTACTTTTTTTAATAATACAACTACAGATGGTCTATTTTACATTGTAGGCAGTGGTAAATTACTTATTGAGAATTCTACTTTCCTCAATAATACTGCAACAAACCATGCTGGCACAATAAGAGGTTTTTTAGATACAACAATTATAAAAAATTCTATTTTTGATAGTAATACGCCTTACGATTTAAAATTAACCGGCACTACTTCACTATATAATACGTTTATTTCTAATAGTTCTCAAATAAGTTCACCAACAACTCAAAATTTATTTTCAGGTAATTCTGGTCTTGAAAGCAGTATTTTTGCCGATGCAAACAATGTACAAGTAGTACGCCTAACAAGTGCTTCAAGCCTAATTAATGCTGGTACAACCGATGCTCTTTCTAAGGATCAAAGAGGTTACTATAGAAATGGTAATGCCGATATTGGAGCCTATGAGTTTGATGGCATTATTGATTCGCAACCTCCAACAGTTCCTAGTGCATTAAATAGTGCTCAATATGAGTTGTGTGCTGGAGATAATTTGCATGAATTACTTGTTCCAACTCAAGGAATTTCAGATACAAATTCTGAAGTGAGAGCAACACATGATGTGTGTTTACCAATTGATTCTAGCACCGATACTATAGAGGTTACCTGGACTTTTTATGATGAAAATAACAATTCTGTATCACGAACTCAAACAGTGAATATAATATGCTCAACGCTCACAACGCATGAAGCTTTTAAACCTATTGAGTTTTATCCTAATCCAACATCACAAAAAATTCACATCACAACACCTTTTCATAAAGCATTACTTTATGATATAACTGGGCGTGTGATTATAACAACCAATAGCCAAACTATAAATTTATCTCAGCTTTCTAATAACATTTATATACTCCAAATTAAAGATTTTAACGGCATCAATATAGGAACTGCCAAAATTATTAAAAAGTAAAAATGATATAGCAATTTGGTGCTAAAACTAATTTAAAACATTAAGTATGACTATTTTAAATCAGCCGCCTACTCATTCTTTTGATATGATTTACAGATCAAAAAAAAACATTATAAGAGTAGAACTGGGCAAGGAAAATTAGTTGTTTATAAGCTAAAAGAGGCTTATAACAAAAAATAAAGACCTAAATAGTATTTATAGTATATTTACTAGTTAATAGAACATCTTTTTAACACTAAAACCCGCAACCTCTCAGGTTGTGGGTTTTTTTCTGTTATTACCAAAACAAAGAAATAATAAGGTAAAAAATGCCCATAAAACTACTTTTTTTTTGCAGTAATAAATAGTGTATTATATTCTAAAATTTAGTTATCTTAGTTCAAGCATATTTAGTATGTTATTGTAAGTGCCCTTAATCTAATAATACAATGAAACAAAACAAACTTAGAGAGTTAAGACGACATAAAAATCTTACTCAAGAAAATATTGCATTTGAATTAGGTATAACTCAAAAAGCGTATTCTAAAATAGAAAATGGAGACGTGTGTATTAGTGAGGTTAAATTATTGAAACTGTCTAAAATATTGCATGTTTCAATATCCGATATTTGCCCAAACGCTTGTGTATGCTTTAATTCTAATAATAAATTATCGCTATTACTAGATTACCTTTCAAACAATAATATAGAAATACCACAATATCTTAAATAACATTTTAGTACTAAAAGGTATAATTTAGTACTAAAAGTACTTGTTTGGTGTTGCTTAATTTAGTCAATTTGGCTAAAATAGTCAACTCGTGTATGAAAGCTAAGTTAGTTGTTTTAGTACTATATAGTATCTCAATTATTGGGTTTTCACAAAACACATTAGTAGGCAAAGTAACCGAAAAAACAGGAGAACCTATTGAGTATGCTGAGGTTGTTTTGCAAAGCTTAAATTCTGTTGCTGCAAAATATGAACTCACAGATGCAAATGGGGTTTTTACAATAAGCGATGTAGCAAACGGTAATTATCAATTAAATATTCAATATTTTTCTCAAAATATTCATTCTCAAACTATACAATTAAATGCCGATTTAAATTTAGGAACTATTATTGCTAATGCTGGGCTTACACTAAACGAAATAGTAGTTACAGGAACAAAACCACTTATTGAAAGACAAGTAGATAAACTGGTGTTTAATGTAGAAAACTCGGTAGCTGCAACTGGTGGGAATGGTTTAGATGTTTTAAAACTCACACCAAGAATTAAAGTGCAAAACGACCAAATATCTATGATAGGAAAAGGTAATTTGGCTGTGATGGTACATGATAGAATTATACAAATGACTGGTGAAGATTTAGCTACTTATCTCAAATCTTTACATGCTGAAGATATTAAAAGTATAGAAGTAATTTCTAGCCCGCCTGCAAAATACAGTGCCGAAGGAAATAGTGGATTGGTAAATATTATACTTAAAAAATCTAAAAATGAAGCTTGGAATGCCTCTGTAAGAAGTATTTATCAACAAGCCACCTATGCTAGAGGAAACGTAGGTGGTTCTTTTAATATGCAAAAAGGAAAATTTCAACTTAATACTGCTGTTAATATTACCAATGGTTCTAATGCACCACAAGAAACCAATAAAATATTCTATCCTAACCTTACTTGGGATGAAGTAAACAATAGAAGAGATTTTACAGATTTTTTTTCGTCTAAATTGGGTATAGAGTATAAAATTAACAACAAACTATCTACAGGTATGACGTATAATTTTATAAGTAGCAAACCTTTAATAAAAGAAATTCACAAAACAACGCTAACTAATCAATCAAATAATATATTAGATTCTTTAATTACAACTTTAGGTAGAAATGAGTATGATAAAAAAAGGAACAGTTTAAATTATCATGTTATTTATACCATCGATTCTATTGGTAGAAAACTATCTTTAGATTTTGATTATTTTGATTATATAAATACTATTAATAGAGTTTTTTCTACACAATCTTTCTTACCTAATAATCAACCAATAGCAAACAGCTTAGAAGAAGCCAGAAATTATGGCATACAAGATATACAAAACTACTCTGTAAATTTAGATATGGAACACCCAACCAATTGGGCTACACTTAATTATGGAGGCAGAATATCGTTTATCCAAACAGATAATGTGTTTGAGTATTTTGATATTGTAAATGATGATACCATATTAATCACAAATTTAAGCAACCAATTTAACTATAAAGAAAACATACAAGCCTTATTTTTTAGTGCCCAAAAAAGTTTTTCAAAAAAATGGGAAGCCAAAGTAGGTTTACGATATGAGTTTACACAAACCGAAGGGTTTTCGCAAACACTTAATCAAACCAATAAAAATGATTATTCCAAACTATTTCCAACAGCATATATTTCTTATATACCAAATGATAATCATTCCTTTAGTTTAAATTATAGTAAAAGAATAAGCAGACCGACCTTTAGTTTTTTAAATCCTTTTCGTTTTGTTTCAAACCCATACTCCTATTCAGAGGGAAACCCATTTTTACAACCTGCATTTACAGACAACATAGAATTTGAATATGCTTTTAAAGATAACCTGATTACTAATATTTACCATTCTTATACTGATGATAATTTTGAACATGTAGCCATTATTAATGCCAATACTAATGTGCAACAAATAATTCCTTTAAATTTTATTGTAAATAAAATGTTTGGCATTACACAAACATTTATTATTAAACCTACCAAATGGTGGGATGTTAATGCTTCTGCCGATGTGTATTATAGTGATACCAATTCTAAAATACCAGTAACTCTTTCATACTTAAACGGATGGAATACCGAATTTAACATATCTAATGATGTAATACTTAATACAAGTAAAACTTTTTTATTTAACTCAGAAATATGGACAATTTCTAAAGGAGTATCTTATTTAGATAAAAATTCTAATGATCTACAGTTAAATGCTTCCTTTAAGTGGTTATTATATAACAAAAAATTAATTCTTAGTTTAAATGTTCAAGATATTATTAATCCTAGAGGAACAAGATATACATCTTTTTCTAATAATATTAAAAATTCCTTCAGAAATTATTATGATGAGAGATTTTTTAGAATTGGTATAATATACAATTTTGGTAATAAGTTTAGTATAAATAATAGAGAAAATAAAAATGAAGAAGAGCAAAATAGAACCAATTAATTATGATTGAAATACTGAGTATTTACATATAGTGTGTATCAATGTAAATAAAAATCTTACTCAAGAAAATATTACATGTCAATATCCGATATTTGCCCAAACGCTTGTGTATGCTTTAATTAAAATACTTATAATCATCTTTAAAACTACTGAAGATAATTAAAAACT
>JALRJA010000442.1 GCA_023255235.1 Flaviramulus sp. | reverse complement strand
ATTACCCATTTCAAACCTAGCAATTTTTCCTGCTGTTACAGCACTTATATTGGGCATTATAGTATTTTATTTATCAAAAAAAATGGGCGAAATTAAAAAAATCATTCCATTTATATTTTTTTTAGCTACTATGTCATTAGTTATAAGTGCTTACAAAGCGTTTTTTACAGAAACCAAAGTAGCTAGTACAGAAGTTTTAAACGAAACAGAAACTAAACTTGAAGAAGAAGCTATTGAAGAATTAGACGATTTAGAATTAGACGATTTGGAAATTGATGAAGAAATAGAAATTGAAGACGATTTAGAAACTATTTCTTTAGAAGAATAGCTTTTCTTTCTTATATTTAGGGTTTCATATTAACAAAAGTCTTGACTCTTTAAATGCACATAAAAGTCAAGATATATTCTTAAATCAAAAAAAACCATGAAACCAACAAAATTAATACCACTATTTTGTTTTGCCGTTTTAACACTATCATGTAAATCATGGCAAAATGAAAAAAAACTTAAAAACAGTAACAACCCTGAATATTACGCTAAAACCATAACAGCAAAAGAGCTTAAAGAGAAGCTTTACACCTATGCTTCAGATGAATTTGAAGGAAGAAAAACCGGCGAACCCGGACAAAAAAAAGCAGTTAATTACCTAAAAAATCATTATGAATCTATACAAATACCTTCACCAATAGCAGAAGGTGATTATTTTCAAGAAATTCCAGCATCCTATTTTAAAGGAAACATAAAAGCTTCTGAAAATGTTTTGGCTTACATTAAAGGATCTGAAAAGCCAGACGAGATTATTGTTATTTCAGCACATTTAGATCATATTGGTGTTTCAGAAAATGGACAAATTAATAATGGTGCAGATGATGACGGCTCTGGAACTGTTGCTATTTTAGAAATAGCTGAAGCTTTTAAAATAGCTGAAAAAAAAGGAAATGCACCCAAACGTAGCATCTTGTTTCTGCACGTAACAGCCGAAGAAATAGGGTTATATGGCTCGCGTTATTACACCAATGAAGACCCTGTTTTTCCTTTAGCAAATACGGTTGCTAACTTAAATATAGACATGATAGGCAGAGTAGATCCTAAACATGAAAACAAAGGTAATTACCTATATTTAATAGGTTCTGATAAGTTGAGTAAAGAGTTGCATAACGTTTCAGAAGAAGTTAATAAAAAATACATTAACTTAGAATTAGATTATACTTATAATGATGAAAATGATCCAAATCGTTTTTATTACAGATCAGACCATTACAACTTTGCAAAAAACAATGTTCCTGTTATTTTTTATTTTAACGGAACACATGCAGATTATCACAGACCAACTGATACTGTAGAAAAAATTAACTACGAATTTTTAGAAACCCGAACTCGCTTAATTTTTCATACAGCTTGGGAATTAGCCAATAGAGAAGAACGCGTTAAACTAGATTAACAACTCTTATAATTTTAATAATAAAAAAGCCTTTCAAAAAATTTGAAAGGCTTTTTTATTATTTTGGGTGGAAGATGGGGCTCGAACCCACGACCCTTGGTACCACAAACCAATGCTCTAACCAACTGAGCTACAACCACCATGTTGTATGCAATAATAATTGCGAGGGCAAAGTTAATTCATTTCAATCTTTTCTACAAAGACTTTTCTAATATTTTATTTTCAGATTACAAAATATAGCACCTACTTTAAATCAAACAGGCTATTAACTGCCACATAACGCTCTACATAAAAACCTTCAGCATAAGCAACGCCTGCTAAACGCCCTAAATCACTAGCTCTGTATTTAATGTTTTCTAAAAAATTTTTACTAGAAATAGGCGTTTCAGGTTCGTTATTGTTTTGGTCATAAAACTGGGTTTTATAAGCTAAAACAGACGCCATTTTAGTGTCTATAAAATCAGAAATATCTACCACAAAATGAGGTTCTATATTTTTCCATTGCATATATTGGTAAACTTGCTTTGGTCTCCAAGGTTTTTGAATATTTCCAGAATCATCATGTGTTGTAATTTTCAACAACCCACTTAAAAAACAAGCATCACTTACTAGTTTACTACCTTTTGCGTGGTCTATATGCCTGTCATCAAAAGCATTACAAATAACAATTTCTGGTTGATAGGTTCTAATTTTTTTTATAATCTCTAGTTGATGTTGCTTATCATTAACAAAAAAACCATCGGCAAATTTCATATTTTCTCTAACCGAAACTCCTAAAATTTTGGCGGCTTCTTTAGCTTCAAAATGCCTAGTTTCCATGGTTCCGCGCGTTCCTAATTCGCCTCTAGTTAAATCTATAATGCCTACTTTTTTACCATTAGCAATTTCTTTTGCTAAAGTGCCAGCACAGCCTAATTCTACATCGTCTGGGTGAGCTCCAAAAGCAAGAATATCTACTTTCATAAATTTATTTTAATTTTTTTTAAATACTTTTTTCTCTAAAAATCATGATATCTAATAAAAAACAACAAAATATTAAAATCTGTTGTTACGAAAACGTATTAGTAATCTGTAATATTCATTTATTTTTCTATAACTATAATAATAATTAAAAAATACTATCATCAAACAAAGTATGATAATAATCATAATTATTAGGCTTTATACAATGTAATTTTACCATTAAAATAAAGCAGATTTACAACAAATTGATTTAACAATTAGTGCAAATATAAAGCTAATAAACAATACTTAGATATGATTTATATGATGCTTCTTATTTTAGTTTTTACAATTGCTCTTTTTATTTGGGGTAAATTCCCACCAGATGTTATTGCACTAATCTCTATGATTAGTTTGTTTGTAACAGGCATTTTAGATTTGAGTGAAACCCTTAGCGGATTTAGTAATCCAACTGTTATAATGATAGCCGCACTTTTTATTGTAGGAGAAGGCATTGCACAAACAGGATGGACAGCAATGATTGGAAAAAAATTTATTGAATGGGCAGGTAAAAGTGTTCCAAAACTCTTGGCAATTGTAACATTAGGAGCTGGAGTTTTATCTGGGTTTGTGAGTAATACAGGTACCGTAGCTACATTAATGCCTCTTACCATCTCATCTGCCTGGGGTATTGGTACCTTGCCTTCCAAAATGCTAATGCCTGTTGCCTTTGGCTCTAACACAGGTGGTTTATTAACTTTAACAGGAACACCTCCTAATATTATTGCAAGCAACTCGTTATTAGATGCTGGTTTTAAAGGATTTTCTTTTTTTGAATTTGGATTAATTGGCTTACCGCTTTTAATTATTGCTCTTCTATATTTTAGATATATAGGTTACAAATTACTCCCAGAAAATAAAACTAATAATAAACCCGTAAATATTGAATCTACTCTACATAATTGGATAGAGGCTTATAAAATTGATAATGATTATTACAGATTGCGTATTCGTTCTTTATCACCATTAATTAACACAAAAATTGAAGCTTGGCAATTTGAAAAACACTATAACACATCAATTATTAGATTAAAAAGAAGACATCCAAATGTATTAAAGGGTATTCATGCTTTTGAAGAATTTCCTAATCCTAACACAGAGTTACGTTATCATGACATTATAACAGTAAAAGGAGATACAGAAGCTATTAATAAATTGATGATTACATTTAGGTTAGGTTTACTACCTCTAGAACCAATTACTGATGAATTAAAACACAATTTAATAAACCAAGAAGTTGGAATGACAGAAGTAATTGTAAATCCAAATTCTATTCTTGTTGGTAGAAAATATAAACTAGGAGACTACTTTAAACGATTTGGAATTCAACTTTTAGCAGCCTCTAGAAATAACAAACCCATTCAAGAAAAAGAACTTGTTGTAAAAGCTGGTGATGCCTTTCTAATTCGTGGTACATGGGAACATATTGATGATTTAAAAAAACAACATGAAAATCTTGTAATAATAGGAAGTCCAGAAGGAATGGCTAAAAATGTAGAAAATCTAAATACAAAATCATTTATAGCACTTGGAGCCTTATTACTTATGATAGTTTTTATGGTTTTTAATATAGTACCTGGTTCTATAGCCGCTTTAATTGCAGCCGGAATAGTGTTATTAACTAAATGTGTTCCTATTACAAAAGCCTATAAAGGCATTAGCTGGACAAGCGTTGTTATGATTGCAGCAATGATACCTATGGGAATTGCGTTACAAAAAACAGGTACTGCACAAATAATAGCAAACGGATTGGTTACCTACTTAGGCACTATTCATCCAATAGCCTTATTAGGTGGTATTTTTTTATTAACTACAACATTTAGTCAAGTAATAAATAATTCAGCTACAGCAGTTTTAATGGCTCCAATAGCCATTTTAGCAGCAACATCATTAGGTCTGTCTCCCAAACCGTTTATGCTAGTTGTTGCTATAAGTGCTTCAACAGCTTTTTTAACTCCAATTGGTACAACAACCAATGCTATGGTAATGACTGCCGGCGGATACAAATTTATGAACTACTTAAAAGTGGGTGTACCTCTACTCCTACTCTTTTTCATCATAACACTACTATTAGTCCCTATTATATGGGCTTTTTAAAATATGTAAAAACAATAAAACCTTTAAATTAAATTAAAATGAAAACATCAAAAAAACAGTTAGATTTAGAACAATACGGGATTAAAAATGCAAAAGTAAGCTGGAATTTATCTCCAAAAGAACTACAAAAAATTACAGTAGAAAAAGGTTTGGGTAAAGAAACAGCAAACGGAACTCTAGCAATTAACACTGGTAAATTTACTGGGCGTTCGCCACAGGATCGTTTTTTAGTTAAAGATAAATATACCCAAGACAACGTTTGGTGGGGAAAAACAAACAAGGCAATATCTCCTGAAAACTTTAACAAACTAAAAACCGAAGTAACAAATTACCTTTCAGGTAAAGAAATTTATGCAAGAGATGGTTATGTATGTGCCGAACCAGAGTTTAGAACCAATATTAGATCTATAACAGAATATCCTTGGTCAAATATGTTTGTGTACAACATGTTTTTAAGACCTAGTGAAAAAGAATTAGCAAATTTTAAAGAAGATTGGTTAATTATATGTGCTCCAGGATATGTTTGTCCAGACCCAAAAGCCTATGGTATAAGGCAAGGTAATTTTTCAATTTTAAATTTTACTCAAAAAATTGCTTTAGTAGGTGGTTCAGCATATACTGGTGAAATGAAAAAAGGTATTTTTTCTGCTTTAAATTTAATTTTACCAACTGAATATAATGTGTTACCCATGCACTGTTCTGCAAATGTGGGTAAATTTGGAGATACCGCTATTTTCTTTGGATTATCTGGAACCGGAAAAACAACCTTATCTGCAGACCCAGACAGAAAACTTATTGGAGATGATGAGCATGGGTGGACAGCAGATAATACCATCTTTAACTTTGAAGGAGGTTGCTATGCAAAAGTAATTGATTTAACCGAAGAGAAAGAACCCGATATTTTTAGAGCTGTAAAACCTGGTGCTTTGCTTGAAAATATTGTATTCAAAGATAATGGCGAACCAGACTATGAAAACAGCAGCATTACCCAAAACACTCGGGTAAGCTACCCCATTTATCACATAGATAATATTCAAGAAACACTATATGCTAAAAACCCAAAAAATATTTTCTTTTTAACCTGTGATGCCTTTGGTGTATTACCACCTGTTTCAAAATTAACACCTGGTCAAGCCGCCTATCATTTTATCTCTGGCTATACTGCTAAGGTTGCAGGAACAGAAGCTGGCATCACAGAACCTGTACCCTCTTTTTCTGCTTGTTTTGGCGAACCTTTTATGCCTTTACACCCAACTGTGTATGGAGAAATGCTAAGTAAAAAAATGAAGGAAGCTGGTGTTAATGTATGGTTAATTAATACAGGCTGGAGTGCTGGTCCTTATGGTGTTGGGTCTCGTATTAAATTAAACTATACTAGAGCTATGATTACAGCTATTCTCAATGGCGATTTAGATAATGTTGACTATGAACAAAACTTTATTTTCGGATTATTTATGCCTAAATATTGCCCTGGTGTACCTAGCGAAATTTTAGACCCTATGAATACTTGGTTACAAAAAGGAGCTTATGTAGGTAAAGCCATCCAGTTGGCACACTCATTTCACTTAAACTTTGAGAAATTTGCTAACCAAGCATCAAACCAAATTATTGAAGGAGGACCACTTATTGATGAACACCACCACTTAAACGAACACTTGTAATCACAACAAAAAAACTAGTAACATAAAGCATATTTCAATGAATCTAAAAGAAATTCACATTCACAAAAAAGAAGTTAGTGCTGCCCCTATTTCAGAGCATACAAAAGCTCATGTAATGGCTATACAAATTTTAAAAAATGGTTTGTTAAAAGAACATATAACAAAAACACCCGCAATATTAGTTTGTATAATTGGCGAAGTTGAATATGAAGACGAAAAAGGCAGCAAGATACTATTAAACCCGGGCGACTTCCATAAAATAGAGCCAATGGTAAAGCACTGGGTAAAGGGTATTGTAAAAAGCCAACTAATTTTAATTAAATAAAATAGGTTATACAAAATTTAAAGCATAGTAAAACCAAATTATAACACCGAAAAAAAATTACTTTTAATAATACGCAATTGCCTTATATAATTTCATCCCAGAATTAATATATTCGCAAAAAAAACAATGTTAAAAGCAGTTATTTTTGATATGGATGGCGTTATTATTGATAGCGAACCCATGCATAACAAGGCTTATAATGATATGTTTAACCAAATAGGTATTCAAGTATCTAGTGAGCTTTACCAATCGTTCACAGGGCAATCTACCATTAATATTTGTAAGCGTTTGTGTAGCCATTTTAATCTAGAACACACACCAGAAACCTTAGTAGCTATAAAACGCAAATACTACAAACAGTTTTTCGAAAGCAATTCCAGTCTTTCGTTAATTGACGGTGCACTCGATTTAATTAAAGATTATCATCAAAATGGTTTAAAATTAGTTTTAGCATCATCTGCAGCCATGACAAGCATCAATCAAATTTTTAATCGTTTCGATTTACATCAGTATTTTATAGCAAAATTTAGTGGTGGCGATTTAAAACAAAGCAAACCACATCCCGAAATTTTCTTAAAAGCCATACAAGCCACAGGATTTAGCAATAAAGAGTGCATCGTTATAGAAGATTCAACCAATGGTATAAAAGCCGCCAAAGCAGCTCAAGTTTTCTGTATTGGTTATGACAGTTTTCATTCTAAAAACCAAAATTACAATAACGCCGATATGGTTATTACAGATTTTAAAGACATAACTTTCAAAAAAATTCACAACATCTTAAACTAAAATACAATTATTTTTTAGGCACTATTTTTAAACCATAACAACCAAAAAACAAAACTAATTAGGGCGTTACCCTAAAGGGTCGGGCTTTACGTTGCAATCTTTTTAAAAGCAAATAAAAGTTAAAAAAACCTGTAAAAATAACATAAATTTAGCTTGCAAAAAGCTACAAACCACCTAACTTTTAAAAAGGATTTACACTTCAATCCCTAACGCAATTAAGAGTTTATATAAAAACAAAAATCATCTTATTTTTTATAAAACTTGGCATAACCACGATACCCAAAAAAGCCTAAAATAGTTATTAAAGCACAAGCTACAGCAATAAATTTTAAACTCACAATTTGGTCGCCACTAGCATAACTATGCAACCCAGCAAGATAAAAATTAACTCCAAAATAAGTCATTAAAATACTAGAAAACGCCACAATAGACATTAGGTTAAAAAACCAACGCCCACGAAGACCAGGAACCAAGCGCATATGAATAACAAAGGCATACACCATAATACTTATTAAAGCCCAAGTCTCTTTTGGATCCCAACCCCAATAGCGTCCCCAACTTTCATTAGCCCACATACCACCTAAAAAATTTCCAATGGTAAGCAAAACCAAACCAACCGTTAACGCCATTTCATTAATTACAGTAAGCTCTTTAATATTTAAATCCATTACTAATTTATTCTTTTTAGTAGTAAAAATCATTAAACATAACGACACCACACCCAAAATCATTCCCAAAGCAAAAGGACCATAACTAGCCACAATTACAGCCACATGAATCATGAGCCAATAACTATTTAAAACTGGCTGAAGATTAGCAATAGCAGGGTCCATCCAATTCCAATGAGCAATCATTAAAATCATAGATGTTACAAAAGCAGTTGAGGCAATTGTTAAATCGCTTTTTCGTCCAAATATCAAACCAAAAAACATCGTTGCCCAAGCCACATAAATCATAGATTCATAAGCATCACTCCAAGGAGCGTGTCCTGAAATATACCAACGTGCAATTAATCCTAAAGTATGAAGTGTAAATAATAAGAGTAGTATTCCCCTAAATCCAATCACTAATACTTTAATGCCCTTGGTATTGTAAAAAATTTGAAATATCAATAGCAAAAAGAATAGCGTTCCTACATAAATATAACCGCTAAAAAGACGCTTAAAAATGTCGTATTTGTTGTAGAGCATTTCTGCTTTCACTTTTTCATTTTCAGGCAAGACTGAACTTCCATATTTCTTTTGAAATCCATGAACACTTTCAAGTAGATTTTCTGCTTGCTCATAATTTCCATCTTGATTTGCTAAACGCAATGACTGAAAATACAACGGTAAAATATTATGAACATAAAGCGAATCTTGACCTTGAAAACGGTTTTCATTTAATTCAGGATAAGACACCCAAGTTTTGTTTATGTCATTAGGAATAGGAAAAATACGCATGATTTTTCCTTCAAGCGCTGCATAAAATAAATTGACTCTTCGATCTAATTCAATAAAGTCTTTTTGAAATTGATTGGGAACTGCAGCACGATAAGAATCTTCAAGTTGAGATGCTAATTTGTAATTTCCTTCTTTATCAAAAAAGGAAAGTAAAGAAGCGTATTTAGCTGTTTTAGGCACACCAATTAAATTCCGGATACTATCATTTCCTCTTTTTAAATATATTATAGGCACATTATACCAAACTACTGGACTATTAAGAATAGATAGTAACACTTGATCTGCATTCAAACCATTATATGTATCACTTTTACTAACCTTTCGCAATAATTCTGAAGAAAACGTATTTGCAGGTTTCATTCTCCCCCCAGCGTCCTGAATAATTAATGATCCAAACTTTTCAGCATGCTCTTTGCTAAATGCGTCTGCTTGAATAATGGAATCAAAATTTATTGTTTTAATATGAGGCTCTTCTAGAAGTTGACCATGAATTATAGTTGAGCTAAACAATAAAATGATTAGGGCTAATTTCTTTTTTTGAATTTGAATTTTATCCAATGTTTTAGCCAATTCTTTAAAACGAGTTTTACCAATAAAGAATATACCAATCATGCTCAGGTACAATAAAAAATATCCAATGTAAGTTATCCATGTTCCCCACCAATCATGATTTACAGACAAAATTGTACCCTTCTCATCTGGATCAAAAGATGCTTGAAAAAATCGATATCCTCTGTGATCCAAAATATGGTTCATATAGATATCGTAATCAAAAGAATCTTCTTCTTCTTCTACATTAATTTTACTCATAAAAGAGGCATAACTTTTCTCAGTACCAGGGTATTTTTCTGCAATAAAATCGTTTAAACGAATTGAAAAAGGCAATTCTAATGGTAGCGAACCATATTGAAGATAGAAATCTAAACCACCAACGGATACTTTCTTTGGATCAGCTGTAAAACCTTTACCACCAAGTAGGATAACTTTTGAAGTTTCGCCTAAACTCGAAATATTAAGAAGTAAAGCATTTTGTTGTGCACCCGATTGGGGATCTGCTTTTAAGATATCAAAACGACCACGTAAAGCCGGTTCTGGAATTACAAATTGGAAATTGGGTAAAGTATAAAGTGATCGCAATTCTAAGGGTACTATTTCATTAGCTGTTAAGATGCCTTGAAATTGATCTGCCATTCGCATATAATTTCCTGAGAAGGGAGATTCTATAGTATATATTCCATCATTAAGTCGAATATTTATTGCCCCATCTTGAGGACGATTTAGAGTAAAAAGTATATTGTGAATGTTTGCAATTTCTCCTTCTTTTAAAAAATGATCGTGTCGATTTCCATCTCCAGCTTCTACAATTTTTATATATCGGTCCCCATTTTCATCCAACACTAGCCCTTCTGTTGCTCCTTCAATAAAATCAATATAGGAAAGAGTAAATTCTTGACCATTAAAGTCATTTTTCCATTGAAAGGTATTGTTGATATGTTCCGAAAATAATACTTCATCCTCTAATTTTTTTCTTCTTGGTGTTCCGTCAATTTCACCATCCACATATAAAGTGAGGTAGGTTTTTTCTGAAAGAAAAAATTGGGTTGCTTCACCTTCACGGATCGGCATTACACCTTCATAACCGATATATCGAGTAATAAAGGCTCCCAATAGAATTAATAAAAAAGAAAGATGCAAAAGCAAAACAGCCCATTTCTCTTTTTGAAGTAAACGATATTTAAAAATATTACCCGCAAAATTGACTGACATGAGCACCATTAACAATTCAAACCACCAAGCATTGTAGATCCATATTTTTGCTGTATCGGTAGAATACCAGCTTTCAATAAATGTCCCAAAGGCCATTGCAGTAGCGAAGGAAACAAAAAGAAGGGCAGTAAATCGGGTGGAAAAAAGTACTTTATTCAAAAAATCTTTCATCAAAAATCAGCAACGTTTTCAAGGTGCAAATATATAGCTAATAAAAGAAAGTAGCTGTTAAAATATCATAACCCAAATCAATAGAAGGATTTCTAAAACAAAACCGAAGACAAAAAAGTTGAAAGTTGTTTTCCTTGGGGCTTGACTTAAAATTGCGGCTAGGTAAGTCATGGCTCCTAAGACACTCAAAAACAAAAAAGTAAAGTTTAATGGACTCATTTTGTTTTGCGTGACAAAATAGGTGACAAAGGCTCCCATACAGGCCAATATAATCATGGCAGCAGGAAAAATCAAATAAAATTTACTGAGATAATATTGTTGTAGTTTGCTATAGAAATTCATAATGTTAAGATTTGGGTCAATAAATATAATTTAATTTAACATTAATTACGTTGTAGCTTTACTGATTTAACTTTTGAATTATTTTTCATTTGCTCCCCAAGGGATTTTGTAATTTTGGATAGTCTATGAAAATTTCATTAGTTGGAGCCGGAAATTTGGGAATCCATTTATATCGTGAATTCGTTATCCATCCGGAAATTGAATTGGTGCTTTGGCATCAAAACAAGTCTCTAAAGAGCACAACAGAAGAAGGAGTTCCAATAACTTCCAATTTAAATGATATTCCTGATGGAATACTCTGTATAATGGCAGTTCCTGATCATGCTATAGCCTCAGTAGCACAACAAATTTCTGAAAAAGCCTTTGTAGTACACACCTCAGGAGCATCTTCAATGGACGTAATAATCCAAAAAAACAGCGGAGTATTTTATCCTTTACAAAGTTTTTCAAGCACTCGATCTGTTTCATTCACAGACTTACCTGTTTGTATTGAAACTAGAAATAAAGAAGATTTACATGCCCTAGAAACATTGGCTCAGCATCTAAAAGCAAGACCTGTTGAGATGGACTCTGCTAAGCGTTTTACCCTTCATTTAGCAGCGGTTTTGGTAAATAACTTCACCAATCATCTTTACGTTCAGGCAGAACAATTATGTCACTCACATGATTTATCTTTCGATCTTTTAAAACCCCTTATCCTTGAGACTGCACAAAAAATACAAACCCTTACCCCAAATGATGCACAAACAGGACCCGCAATAAGAAAAGATGAAAACACAATTTCTAAACACCTGGATTGGATTCAAAACACGGAATTAAAAAAGATTTATTCAACATTGACTACAGCGATCAAAAAAACTAATGGAAACAAAAAACTATAAGAGTCTACTCCCTAAAATTAAAACCTTCATTTTTGATGTCGATGGAGTTCTTACCGATGGTAAAATTTTAATCACCAACGAAGGTGAATTGTTGCGCTCCTTTGACACAAAAGACGGCTATGCAATGAAATGTGCATTAGTTCAAGGGTATAAAATTGCGATTATCACGGGGGGACGAAACGAGGGGGTTAAAGCGCGATTTACCGAATTGGGGATTTTTGATATTTACATGGCTGCCCATCATAAAAGGGAAGCTTATAATGACCTTTTAGACAACTATAACTTACATCCTGAAGAAATTTTATATATGGGTGATGACATTCCTGACCTTCCCGTTATGGAGGAAGTGGGCATTGGATGTTGTCCTGCAGATGCTGTGGCAGATGTTAGAGAAAAAGCGGATTATATTTCTCATAAAAAAGGAGGTGAGGGTTGTGTCAGGGATATAATAGAACAAGTATTACGTGTGCAGGGAAAATGGCGATTAGATATTGGTGCGGGTAAAGATTAATTATGAATACAAACGGTTATCAAATCATACTTGCATCAGCCTCACCCAGAAGACAAGCGTATTTTAATGAGCTGGGTATACCCCATAAAGTACAAGTAATTCCCGTCGAAGAAAACTACCCTAAAGAAGCTAAGGGTGCTGAAATCGCAGTGCATATAATACACCAAAAAGCGATGCCCTTTAGGTCAATAATACAACCTCAACAACTCGTTATTACGGCAGATACTATTGTTTGGCATCAAAACCGCTATTTGGGAAAACCCAGTTCGGAAAAAGAAGCCGTAAGCATGTTAAAGGCCCTCTCAAATGCAACCCATCAAGTAACAACTGCAGTCGGTTTTTTAACCGTAAATGGATTTGAGTGGATAGCAGAAACCTCAGAAGTCACCTTTAGAAAACTAACGGATACAGAAATTCATCGCTATGTAACAAGTGGATCTCCGATGGACAAAGCCGGAGCTTATGGCATACAAGATTCTTTTGGAGAACAAGCAATTCTTTCTATATCGGGTAGTTTTACTAATATTGTGGGATTACCCGTAGCTCAAGTGCTGACAAAAATTCAAAATATTGTAAACAAAGGGTGAAACAATTTAAAAAACACCATGAAAATACCATTACAACAACTAAAAAAAACAATATACATAAGCCTATTCCTTATAGCCTTAGGAGGGGTGGGTTGTGAAAATAGTTTTCCTGGAACTACCTCAAGTACCTTTGCTTTAGATGAAGGGTTTAAATCCTATTGGTTTGATGGCACTGCTGAAATATCAAGTTTCCAGCTTACCCAATCCCGGTATGGAGCGCCTAGAGAAGGTTCCGCAGTACTTATTTTTGTTACGGAAGATTTTTTAAAAGAAGAACAAGTAAAGGCAAATCAGAAATCAGACAAAAGTGAAGTAGTTTTAAAATTAAACCGCACAAAAAATTTTATTACGGGCATTTACCCCTATTCGATAATGAACAGCTCGTTTACCAAATTGGGAGATGCTAACCCATTAGTTAAAATAACCACCTCTGTACAAGAATGGTGCGGCCAAGCCTTTATGCAACTCAATAAAAAAAATAGCCTGACCCTTAAGAGTCATTCTTATTTTGAGGGAGAAGCAGATCAACAGCTACGTTTTGAGGATACCTTAACCGAAGATGAATTATGGCATTGGATCCGAACCCAACCCGATAAAATCCCCCAAGGTAGTGTTACCCTTATTCCTTCTTTTGAATATTTACGATTACAGCATGAACCCACTCAACCCTACAAGGCAGAAATCAAATTCCTAACCACAAGCGCACAAAAAACACTGGTAATTACTTATCCCGCGTTAGCCCGTGAAATTCGTATTACATTTAACGCTACCCCTCCCTATTTAATTGAACAGT
>JALRJA010000393.1 GCA_023255235.1 Flaviramulus sp. | reverse complement strand
ATCTGATTTTAAAAACTTTTTAGCAGTTATACCCAAAACCTATTCAAAAAACATTGAAACTGTTCAAACTACTGGCAACTTTAAAGTTAAAGGTATTATAAAAGGAAAATTAAGTGATGAAACCATTCCTAATTTAGATATACATATTACATCAAACAATGCCTCGTTTAAATATCCTGATTTGCCAAAACGTGTTAGTAATATTTCTATTGATACAGCTATAAAAAATACCACCGGAAATGCTCTTGATACCTACGTTGTTATAAACAAACTTGATTTTAAAATTGATGATGATGTTTTTAAATCATCTGCAACATTAAAAAATATCACTAAAAATATGTTGGTAAATGCCAATCTTGATGGCGTTTTAAATTTAGCAAACATCACAAAAGCATACCCTATAGAATTAGAACATGACCTTACCGGAATTTTAAAAGCAAAACTAAATACCACTTTTGATATGAATGCCATTGAAACCAATGCCTATACACGTATTAAAACCAGTGGTTTTGCAAGTATTACAGACTTTGTTTACGCTTCAAAAGATATTGTAAACCCTATTCACATATTGGGTGCTAACATGACCTTTAATCCAGAAACTGTATCGCTTCATACTTTTAAAGCAAAAACTGGCGATAGCGATATTAATGCCTCTGGAACTATAAAAAATTTGCTTGGTTTTTTGTTGAGTAATAATACTTTAAAAGGCGACTTTAATTTACATTCAAACATGTTTAAGGCAACTGATTTTATGACCGCTAATAATGAACAAGCAGTTACAAATAAAACTACCTCTGATAGTGAATCTTTAAAAATTCCGGCATTTTTAGATTGTACTTTGCATGCCAATGCCAATACTGTTGTATATGATAATTTAAACTTAAAAAAGGTAACAGGCATTCTTTATATAAAAGACCAACAAGCAACACTTCAAGATATGACCTCACATATTTTTGATGGTGCTTTATCAATTTCTGGAAATGTTTCTACAAAAAGTGAAACACCTACTTTTAACTTAAACCTTGGTGCTACTAATTTTGATATTGCTAAGTCTTTTAACGATTTAGAGTTATTACAAAACCTAGCACCTATTGCCAAACTAATACAAGGCAAATTAAATACCACACTCCATTTATCTGGAGAATTAGACAACACCTTTTCTCCCAATTTACATACCGTTTCTGGCAATGCTTTAGCTGAACTTTTAACAACTCAAATGAATGCCCAAAACGATGCCTTGTTTAACAAATTAGAAGGTGTTTTAAGTTTTATTGATTTTAACAAATTAAACCTAAAAGATTTAAAAACCAATTTAACATTTTCAAACGGAAAAGTGAATTTAAAACCCTTTAACCTAAAATATGACGATATAGGCATTAGCGTTTCTGGAAGTCATGGTTTTGATAAAACATTAGATTATAATGCGGTTTTTAATGTTCCGGCAAAATATTTAGGCAAAGACGTTAATCAATTAATAGGTAAAATTAATTTAGAAGAAACAAAAACCATAAGCATTCCTGTAACAGCTAATATTACGGGTTCTTTTACAAACCCTAATGTGAAAACCGACTTTACAAGTGCTGTTAAAAATCTAACCAATCAACTTATTGAGATTGAAAAACAAAAATTACTCAATAAAGGAAAAGACCAAATAAATAACGCATTAAACAACATTTTAGGTGGTAATAAAACAAAAACCGATTCTACTAAAAAAGAGCCAAACAATGCCATAAAAAATA
This sequence comes from Flaviramulus sp., assembly GCA_023255235.1. GTDB lineage: Bacteria > Bacteroidota > Bacteroidia > Flavobacteriales > Flavobacteriaceae > JALRJA01. The sequence goes on along the minus strand of JALRJA010000393.1, from coordinate 672 downwards.
CATTAAAAGATATCATTGGGAATAAAAAAGACACTTCATCTGTTAAAACTCAAACTACAGGTGATGCCGTTAAAAATGCTTTAGGAGGTTTGCTAGGTAAAAAGAAAAAAACTAAAGATTCTGTAAAATAATCTTTAAAAACCCGTTTGTTTTTACTTGTAAAAATTTTTATAAAGAAGTACAGAAGTGTTAACCTGCTGTTGCTTCAAAAAAAATACTTAAAGAAAATATAGTTTTTATTAGGTTATGTCAATAAAAAGGTTAGATTGATGCTGGAAAAGTAATTAATTTAAACCCCAATATATGCTAAAAATTATTATTAAAGAAGGCGAAAATATAGAACGTGCTTTAAAACGTTATAAGAGAAAACACAGAAATATTAAAGTTATGCAAAACATACGTGAGGGTCAGTTTTTCACAAAACCATCGGTGAAAAGGCGTCGCGAAATTCAAAAAGCATCCTATATTCAAAATTTAAGAGATCAAGAAGATATTTAATTAGTTCTTTTAAAATAAACCTCGCTTACTTACCTTGAAATAAGTGGGGTTTTTAATTTATCAAAATGCTAACTACCAAACCTTCGTTTGCTCTAATATTAAAAACCGTGTTATCTTCAAAAATGAGGTATTGCCCTTTCATGCCAACTAATTTACCTGTATAACGTTGTTCTT
>JALRJA010000349.1 GCA_023255235.1 Flaviramulus sp. | reverse complement strand
GACAATTACCTGTTGAAAAGTATTGAGAAGCATTAAAATACCATAAACCTATTCCTTTAAATTTGAAAACTATTAAGAAAAAGTAACGATTTTTTATGGCTTGCTATTTTCTTTTTTAGAAACAAAAAAGGATAAAAAATGATGCCTTTGCTTGTTTTTAAAAAATAGGTTAATTTTGCAAGCTGAAAATTTAAAGGTATAATTTAAAATAAAATATACTGAAAAATTTAAAACTATGGTAAGAAATAGTAGCACTTACATTACAATTGCCTTAGTATCTGGCATTCTAGTTTACACAATATTTTATTCAAACCAAACAAGTAGTATAAGTCAATATGCTATAAAAGATTTAAGTTTGAATTACACAGTTAATGATCTATCTAAAGAAAATAAGCAACCTACAGGATTTAATACAAGTTCAAATTATGAGTTTTCGCCCTATTTAGGTAAATCTTTTGTTGGTTTTAAAGAAGCTTTGGCTTTTAAAGAATCGGGAGGAAATTATTTTTCTGTTAATACCTATGGTTATTTAGGTAAGTATCAGTTTGGAAAAGGAACTTTAAAAATGATTGGTATTACCAATGCATCACAATTTTTAAAAAATCCTAAGTTGCAAGAAAAGGCTTTTGTTGCCAATGTGGCTAGAAACAAATGGATATTACGTCGCGATATTAAAAACTTTGTAGGCAAAAGAATTAATGGTATTATAGTTACAGAGTCGGGTATTTTGGCAGCAGCACACCTAGCCGGACCTGGTAGTGTGAAAAAATATTTAAGAAGTTACGGTTTAGATAATTTTGCAGATGGCAACGGAACCACAATTAGCTACTATATGAAACGATTTTCAGGATACGACACATCGTTTGTTAAACCAAATAGACTTGCTATTGCTATTTAATTCTAAGCATCTTTATGAATTATAAATATGGTAGGTCTTTTATGTAAGTCTATCTTGCTTTTTTTCCAAGCCAAAACCGTTTGCGTTTTTATAAATTCGGTTTCAAGTGTTATATCACAAGCTACACCAATGTGAGTTGTTGCATCTAAGAAACTAACCAAATCTTCAAGCATTTTATTATTTCTATAAGGCGTTTCAATAAATAGTTGTGTTTGATTGTTGTCAAACGATAAACGCTCTAAGCGTTTTATTTCATGTTTTCGTGCTCCTTTTTCAATAGGAAGATAGCCATTAAACGCAAAATTTTGACCATTTAAACCAGAACTCATAATGGCCATTAAAATAGACGAAGGGCCAACTAAAGGAACAACTTTTATATTTTTTTCATGAGCCATCTTTACTATATTTGAACCAGGATCTGCAACACTTGGGCAGCCAGCTTCAGATAATAACCCAACATTAATACCATTTTCACAAGGCTCTAAAAAGCTAGATAATTCGCTTTCTTCTGTATATTTATTTAATACAAACAGTTTTAAAGACGCTTGCGATTTTTGTGAACAAATTTTTTTTATAAATCGTCTTGCGGTTTTTTCATTCTCTACAATAAAAACCTCTAAGTTTTCTATACAATTCTTAACAGTAATAGGCAACACACTAAGCGGGTCGTTATCACCTAAGGTGGTAGGAATTAAATAAAGCTTACCATATAATGAATTCATTGTATAAACTTTTTACTTATATTCTCACAAGCTTCATTTAGCATATTGTAAATGTTCTCAAAACCATCGTCACCACCATAATAAGGATCTGGAACGTCGTAGTTTTTATCTTTATAAACTTCGTTCATTATAAAATTAACTTTGGCAGTATCATTTGTATTTCTTGCTAGTTTTATAACCTTGTTATAATTAGATTCGTCCATTACATAAATAAAATCAAACCTATCAAAATCTGAAACTTCAAATTGTCTGCCTTTTAAATGTGCTATATCTATTTGATATTTTTTGGCTATAGCTATAGAGCGTTTATCAGGAGGGTTGCCAACATGGTAGTTTGCTGTTCCGGCAGAATCTACAAAAAAAGAATCGTTTGGGAGTTTAGATTTTAGAATACCTTCGGCAAGCGGAGAACGACAAATATTCCCTAAGCATACCATCAAAATTGCAATCATTTTTTGAAAAGCTTATACCGAGAGTTTTTTTGTAATATCTTCAACATATTTTCTAAATTGTTTATCTGTTGAAGATAAATTATCAACTGTTTTACAAGCATGTAAAACAGTAGCATGATCTCGTTTTCCTATTTGAGACCCAATACTAGCCAACGATGCTTTTGTTAATTTTTTGGCAAAAAACATAGCTAGTTGTCTGGCTTGTACTATGTGTCGTTTTCTTGTTTTAGATTGAAGTGTATCAATATCCATTAAAAAATAATCTGACACTACTTTTTGGATATAGTCTATTGATACTTCTCGTTTGGTGTTTTTTACAAATTTTTCAACTATAACACGAGCTAAATCGAGAGTAATTTCTTTTTTATTGAAAGATGATTGTGCAATTAATGAAATAATAGCACCTTCTAATTCTCTTACATTGGTTTTAATATTTTTAGCTACATACTCTACAATTTCGTCTGGCATTTCAACACCATCTCTGTATAGTTTGTTTTTTAAAATGGAAACGCGGGTTTCAAAATCAGGGTTTTGTAATTCGGCCGATAATCCCCATTTAAAACGAGACAATAAACGCTGTTCAATATCTTGCCATTCAGGGAGCCCATTTTTAACCTTTAAAACCTTACCTTCGTGATTTACAGTAGATAATTTTGAAATATTGTTATCCGAAAAAGCAAATACAATATCTCCCCTTTTGATATTATTAAATCCAAT
>JALRJA010000312.1 GCA_023255235.1 Flaviramulus sp. | reverse complement strand
TGAATAAGAGTAGAATCCATATCAAAACATACAACGCGTCTGTTTCTTCTGTAAATATTATCTTCTTGAAAAGCAATATCAACATCTAATTCTCTAGAAATTTGCATAAATTTTTCTGTGAATTCTGATTTGTTATCTATTTTTCCTCTTATAGATAGTTGTATTGAAGCTCTTGGATATTCTTCTTGTTTTACAAGTGAGGTACGACCAGTAAGGCGTTTTATGGCATCAATATTTAGGTTTTTTTCTGAAATTATTTTGGTAACTTCTGATATTTGTTTGGCTGTTAGTCTTTCTCCTAAAATAGTAATGATGTATCGGTCTTTTCCTTGTAGTTTAACCCAATTTTCATAATTTTCTATTGAAATAGGTGTGAATTTTGCTTTAATTCCTAGTTCATAGGATTTAAACAGTAAATCTTTTAAAACAGTTGCTGAATTTGCTCCTGATTGAATTTCAAATAAAATACCTAATGATAATGTATCGTGAATATTGGCTTGTCCTATATCTAGTATTTTGGCATCATATTTTGCTAAAACACTTGTTAAACTTGAGGTTAAACCGGGTTTATCTTGTCCTGAAATATTGAGTAAGAAAATTTCGTTAGACATGATATTTTTTTCTAGTTCTTCTAAAATGGCTTCTTTATTTTTATTCATTATAATTTTTATCAAATAATCTACTTAACAAATCGGCTATGCCAACTATCGGATGCTGGAACTTCCCAATTGTCGTTGAATTCTGCAATATTAGTTACTAAATTGTTAAATACAATGGTATTTTTTGATATGGCTTTATCTTTTGCCATTTGTTTGAAACTGGAAAGTGTTTTGTATGCTATGTATTCTCCTTGTTTGTAAGATACATTCATTTTATCCATTAAATCTACCTTGTATTCTTTTTCTAATTGCTGGATAAAGTGCACAGAAGCATCTATAGAACATCCTGTGGCTTTATTTAGGTTTTGGTTTAGTGCAATAATTATAAAGCGGTTGTATTTTATTAAATAACCTGCTTGTAAATCGCTTCCGTGAGCTGTCCAGTTGGTTATAAATTTTTCGAGTTTATGGTTTATATCTTCGAGTTCTTCTTTTGAAAATGATCTGTCTGCTTGATAAATCCAAACACGAGATTCTTGAGGTAATGTATTAAAATCTACTAGCATTATTTATAATGAATTTAGTTTGTAGTTTTTTTGTAATACTTTTTAGGTTTGAATATAAATCTACAAATCTTGGGCATTGGCAATTAATTCGGCTATATCTAAAACAGCAACTGTATGTTCTTTTTCTTTGGTTTTTAAGCCATCTGTCATCATGGTATTGCAAAACGGACAGCCGGCTGCAATAATTTCTGGGTTTACTTCTAGGGCTTGTTGTGTGCGTTCTACGTTAATATCGCTGTTTCCTTTTTCGGGTTCTTTAAACATTTGTGCTCCGCCTGCTCCACAACACAATGCGTTACGACGGCAGTTTTTCATTTCTATTAATTCGGCTTCTAATTTTTTAATTAATAAGCGTGGTGCTTCATATATATTATTGGCACGCCCAAGGTAGCATGGGTCGTGAAAGGTAATGCGTTTTCCTTTAAAACTACCTCCTTCTATGGTTAGTTTACCTTCGTCTAGTAGGGTTTTTAAAAATTGTGTGTGGTGCATAACCTCATAATTTCCGCCTAATTCTGGGTATTCGTTTTTTATGGTGTTAAAGCAGTGTGGGCATGTTGTAACAATTTTTTTTATTTGGTATGTATTTAAAACCTCTATATTGGATATGGCTTGCATTTGAAATAAAAATTCGTTTCCTGAGCGTTTTGCAGGGTCTCCGGTACAGCTTTCTTCGGTTCCTAAAACGGCAAACTCTACTTGGGCTTTGTTTAAAAGTTTAACAAATGCTTTTGTTATTTTTTTTGCTCTGTCATCAAAACTTCCTGCACATCCTACCCAAAACAAGACTTCTGGTTGTTTGCCTTGTGCCTTATATTCTGCCATGGTTGGCACTTTAATTGTTTTACTCATTTTTTATGTTTAATGCCTTTAAGGTTTTTATGCCTTATTGGTATTTGGTTATGCTTTGTTTTGCGTTAGGGATTGAAGCGGTATCCTTTTGCTTTTTGCAAAAGATTTAGCGAAAAGCCCGACCCTTTAGGGTAACGCCCTTATTTTAAAATTATTCGTTTTTCCAATTTAATCTATCCATTTGGTTGTACGGCCACGGAGCACCGTTGTTTTCTATATTTGTCATCATATTATTTAATTCTGCTGGTGCCGCAGATTGTTCCATAACTAGGTAACGACGCATTTCTAAGATGATTGACATGGGGTCTATACTCACGGGACAAGCCTCTACACAGGCGTTGCAGGAGGTGCATGCCCATAGTTCTTCTCTGGTTATGTAGGTGTCTAAAAGTTGTTTTTGGTCGTCTTTAAAGATGCCTTTATTGGCGTCTATGTTTTTGCCAACTTCTTCAAGACGGTCTCTGGTATCCATCATGATTTTTCGTGGGGACAATTTTTTACCTGTTTGATTTGCAGGGCATTGGCTTGTGCAGCGTCCGCATTCTGTGCATGTGTAGGCGTTTAGT
>JALRJA010000214.1 GCA_023255235.1 Flaviramulus sp. | reverse complement strand
GTAGTGCCTCTGCTAGTGAAGGTTTAATAAATGGCTTATTGGCATATATTGATGTTGTACAAATAGGCACCAATACAACTGGAAAAACACAAGCTTCTATAACGCTGTATGATTCACCAAATTATGAAAAGGAAAATGTAAACCCAAAACATTCTTATGCTATGCAACCTTTGGTTGCTAACGGCATTAATAAAAACGATGTTCCTGTACCTGGCACAGGGCTAATACCCTCTTTAGGTTTTGAATATGAAGAAAGACCTCAAAATTATGGTATTTTAGGTGATATTAATGAACCCATGCTAGCACTAGCTTTGGCTGATATTGAAAATGCTTCTGGTAGGTTTTTTACTATAAAAACAAAAGCTAAAACACCGTTACAAATTATTGCAGATAGTAATGATTTTGAGCCTCATCAAGGTGGTATGATTATAGATTAAATAGCTTATTAAAGTAAATTAAGCCTATCCATAAGTTCTGGTCTATTTGATCTGCTAATAGGTACTACCTTTTTATTGATAATTACTGTGTTTTCTTCTATACTAGAAATTTTTAAAATATTTACAACGTATGACCGATGAACTTTAACAAAAAAATTGTTAGGTAATTTTTTATGTATCTTTTTTAATGTAGAATGCACAATATAGTTTTTATCTTCGGTATTTACACTAATATAATCGCCTTTAGATTCTATTAACAAAATTCGGGCTATTTTAATTTTTATAAGCCGTTTATCAATATTTATAAAAATATCGTTTTCAAGATTTAGTGCCTGCTCATCTACAATAATGCCTGTTTGGTTTTGTTGAAGAAAATTATTGGTTTTAATTACAGCTTTTTTAAGCCTTGCTAATGTAACTGGTTTGGCTATATAATCTACAACACAATTGTGCTGAAAGGCATCAAAAGCAAAGCTTTTATCGGATGATATTAGTATTATTTTTGGTGGATTTTTTAAGGTTTCAATAAAATCAAGTCCATTTAAATACTGTAAATGTATATCAAGTAATACAATATCTACTTGATTATTGTTTAAGTATTTGATGGCTTCTATTGCGTTTTCAAACTCGGCAACCACATTTACATTAACCATCTCAGCACATAGTTTTTTTAAAATTAACCTGGCTGCTGCTTCGTCATCTATAATAATGCAATTCATCTTCTTCTTAAATTAATTGTATATAATTAGTGAGTGTTTTTAATACCTTATCAAATTGTTCTTGGTAAGTGTTGTTACCATTTTTTAAACTGTTTTCATGCATAAGAGCTACTTTATATCCTTGTTTAAAGCTTAAAATATTTATTTTATGTTTAATTTTATGAACATCGCTAGCGGCATTTTCAAAGTTTGTGTTTTTCATATTATTACAGTACAAATCTATTTCATTGGGAAGTTCTTTCTTAATAATTTCAATTAAACTTTTTGAAAATTTTTCATCGCCATTGGCAAGTTTTTCAATGTATGATAAATTGGGCTGTTTCATACCATTGCTTTGTTTAGGGTGAAATAAAATGTGGTTCCTTTGTTTAACTCTGATTCTAACCATATTTTACCACCATATACATCAATAATTTTTTTAACAATTGCTAAACCTATACCAGTTGAATTTTTGTTTTTTGTAACATAATTAAATATTTTAAATATTTTTTCATGATACTGTTTTTCAATACCTATACCATTATCTTTAATAAAAAATATATGATCGTTATTTTTTACATTGTAGCCTATTTGTATTAACCCTTTTTCTTTGTCGTTATGGGTTATGGCATTTTGTAATAAATTTTGAAATAATTGCTGAATTTTGGTTTTATCAATATGCAATGTAGGGAGCTTGTTTTTAATCTCTACTGTAACATGCTCTGGTATATAGAGCGTGTTTATTAATGTGTTTAGAACTTGGTTTAAATTTACAGATTCATCGGTTAAGGTTTCTGTATTAATGCTTGAATATTTTAAAACACCTGATATTAACTCTTCCATGTGTTCTAAAGTTTTATCTAAGTGCATGAAATGCTCTAAGCTTGCTGGTTTTAAATGCTCTTGATTGTCTTCTTTTATCCAGCTTGAAATGGCACTTATGTGTCTTAATGGTGATTTTAAATCGTGTGATACTATTTGGGCGTATTCGCTAAGTTCTTCATTTTTTATTTTTAATATATTTACTAGTTGGTCTTTTTCTAGTTGTAATTTTTTGTTTTCAGTTATATCTAAATGAATTCCTATTGTGCCAATTAAATCGCCGTTAAGGTTATAGTTTGGAGCACCGCTAATTAGCCAGGTTCGGTTTTCTTTATTTTTATTTTTTACACTTATTTCATATGAATTTGAATAGCCATTTAACCGTTTTTGGGTTTCTATTTTTATTTTATTTTGAGAATCTTTATCGGCAAAAATTAAGCCTGCTTTTTTTCCCATTAATTCATTTTCGGTATAACCCGCCATTTTTAAAAAACTTTGATTACACATTAAAATTTCATCTTTATTGTTTACTTCTAAAAGTCCTAAATTCATATTGGCTATAATATTGCTATATTTTTGCCTTTGAACATCTAAACTTTTAGCAAAGTTTTTTTCTAAAGTTACATCTCTATAATTCCATAAATGCCCTAAATAATTGTCTTGATTAAATAGTGGTATAAAATCTCGTTCAAGTATTTTGCCGTTTACCATTAATACTTCATCAGATAAAACAGTCTCTTTTTTTTCTAATATGTGGTTTATTCGCTCTACAAATTCATTTGGGTTTTCAAATAAATGCATACTTTGGCTTGCGGCATTAGAGCAATCGGCTCCAACTAACTGTTCGGGTTTGGCTTGAATTTCAAACATCTCACAAAACTTTGAGTTGGTTAAAACAATTTTTCTGTTTTCATCTTCAAAAAGCAAACCTGTTTTTAAGCTAGATATTAGCATTCTTAAACGTTCTTCAGATTGTAAGAGTTTTTTTTGTGCTATGTGGTGTTCTTTTGAGTCTATTGCATTTTTAATTTTATTTCCAATAATTTTGGCAATGTTTTTAAGGGTATCTAATTGTGTTTTTTTGAAATGATTTTTATTAATATTCTCAGAGTTAATAATTGCA
>JALRJA010000156.1 GCA_023255235.1 Flaviramulus sp. | reverse complement strand
ACTAGTTTTTTCATTTTTTCATTTTTTTATAAATTAATCCTTAAATATAAATATATTCTTATTTATAAAATAATTATTTTAAACTATTTTTGAACTCATATGACAGGACGTGTTTACAAATCTACTGGTAGTTGGTACACCGTAAAAACCAATTTAGGGCATATATATGAATGTCGTATAAAAGGAAAGTTTAGAATTAAAGGTATTAAAAGCACCAATCCTATAGCAGTAGGTGATTTTGTTGACTTTGAGTTGGAAAAAGACAGCAATCAAGAGTTAGGAGTTATTCATAATATTCACGACAGAAAAAATTATGTTATACGCAAATCGGTCAACCTATCTAAACAAACTCATATTATAGCAGCTAATATAGATCAAGTTTTTTTGCTTATAACTATAAATAATCCACCTACATTAACCAGTTTTATTGACAGATTTTTGGTAACTGCAAATGCCTATTCAATAAATACTATATTGCTGTTTAATAAAATTGACACTTATGATGATGATGCAATTAAACAAGTAACATATTTAATTAATATTTACAGAAAGATTGGTTATGAATGTATTGAAATATCTGCCAAAACCAAAAAAAACATAGATAAAATAAAGGCTTTAATGCATGAAAAGGTAAGTATGTTTTCTGGACATTCGGGAGTTGGAAAATCTACTCTAGTTAATAGCATAGAACCAAAATTGAATATTAAAACAAAAGAAATTTCAACATTATATATGCAAGGGCAACACACCACCACTTTTGCAGAAATGTTTGATTTAAGTTTTAATGCTAAAATTATTGATACTCCCGGAATAAAAGGATTTGGTGTGGTTGACATGGATAAAGAAGAAGTGGGTGATTATTTTCCAGAAATTTTTAAACTAAAAACAAACTGCAAGTTTAATAACTGTTTGCATATTCAAGAACCAAATTGTGCTGTAAAAAAAGCTTTAGACACTAATGAAATTGCCTTTTCCAGATACCGAAGTTATTTACAAATTGTAGAAGGCGAAGACGAGCAATATAGAACTGATAATCGAGATAATTTGTAAACAGGTTTTTTTATTTTGCCAGATATTATAACAAAACAATATACACAATGAAAGCGGTTATACAAAGAGTATCAAAAGCAAGTGTGAGTATAGATAATAATAAAGTGGCTTCTATTGCAAATGGGCTTTTAATACTATTAGGTATTGTTAATGAAGATAACCAAGATGATATAAATTGGCTATCAAACAAAATAGCAAACCTCCGTATTTTTAATGATGAAAAGGGAATTATGAACAAATCTCTTGTAGAAACCAAAGGCGAGGCTCTTGTTGTAAGTCAATTTACCTTACATGCACTAACAAAAAAAGGAAACAGACCAAGCTATATAAAAGCAGCAAAACCAGATATTGCCATACCTCTTTATCAAGCTTTTCTAAAACAACTTGAAACAGATATTGAAAAACCCATACAAACAGGACAATTTGGAGCAGATATGAAAGTAGACTTAATTAACAACGGACCGGTTACCATTATAATTGACTCTAAAATAAAAGAATAAACCATTAAAATCAATATAACTTATGAATATACAAAACGCACAAAAACAAGTTGATGATTGGATAAAAAATCACGGTGTTCGTTATTTTAACGAACTCACCAATATGGCACAACTCACTGAAGAAGTAGGTGAAGTAGCTCGTATTATTGCACGTCGTTACGGTGAACAAAGTGAAAAAGAAAGTGATAAAAATAAAGATTTAGGAGACGAATTGGCCGATGTGTTATTTGTAGTTTTATGCCTTGCAAACCAAACAGGAGTTGATTTGCAAAAAGCCTTTGATACTAGAATGGATAAGAAAGCAAAACGCGATCATGATAGACATCATAATAATCAAAAATTAAAATAATTTATAGTTATATTTGAACGCATCTTTTCAAGAGGCGTTTTTTAATATCATATAATGACCATTACACTTCTTAAATCTAAGCTTTCAAACAAGCAATCTAAAATACAAATAACAGGCTCTAAAAGTGAATCTAACAGATTATTGCTAATTCAAGCAATATACTCTCAACTTAAACTTGAGAATATATCAAACTCTGATGATAGTAATTTGATGACAGCGGCATTACGCTCAAATTCTAAAATAATAGATATTCACCATGCCGGAACCGCCATGCGTTTTCTAACAGCTTTTTTTTCTATTCAAGAAGGTAACGAAGTCGTACTAACAGGTTCTAAACGCATGAAAGAACGTCCCATAAAAATTTTAGTTGAGGCACTTCATGATTTAGGTGCCAATATTACTTATCTTGAGAATGAAGGCTATCCACCAATAAAAATTAAAGGTAACAAGTTAATTAAAAACAAAGTGTCTTTAAAAGCCAATGTAAGTAGTCAGTATATATCAGCCTTATTACTTATAGCTTCAAAACTTAAAAATGGCATGGAGTTAACCTTAGAAGGTACTATTACATCTATTCCTTACATTAAAATGACGCTTAGTTTATTAAATGAAATAGGAATAGAAACAGCATTTCATAACAATGTTATTTCAGTAAAACCAATAACCAGCAAAATTAAGCCAGTAACCTTAACAGTAGAATCAGATTGGTCATCGGCATCCTATTATTTTAGTATAATAGCACTAGCCAATTTAGATACCGAAATAATATTAACATCATACAAAGCAAACTCGCTACAAGGTGATTCTGTTTTAGTAGATATTTATAAACAATTTGGTGTAGAAACAACTTTTTCAAATAATAGCATCATTCTTAAAAAAGTATCAACTGTAAATCAAACAATACCCATGGCGTTTGATTTAACAAACTCACCAGATATTGCTCAAACCATTGCCGTTACTTGTTTTGCCTTAGGTGTTGCTTGTAATTTAACAGGACTTCACACACTTAAAATTAAAGAAACAGACAGGCTAGTAGCCCTAAAAACAGAAATAGAAAAACTTGGTGGCAAGGTCGTAATCACAGATAAATCGCTTCATTTATCAAATTCTAATACCATAAATGAAGGTGTTTCAATAGCAACATATAATGATCATAGAATGGCTATGGCTTTCGCACCTTTAGCATTAAAAGTGCCTATAAAAATTGAAGATGCTACTGTTGTTTCTAAGTCATATCCAACTTTTTGGGATGATTTACAATCTATTGGATTTATAATAACTGAATAATATTTAGGTTTTTCCTTGACAACCCCTATTTATAGATTGTATATTTGCAACCTTGTTAAAAAAAACAATATACTTAAATGAAATTATCACACTTCGGATTTAACTTACCAAATGAATTATTGTCAGAATATCCAGCTGAAAACAGAGACGAATCTAGGTTAATGGTTTTAAATAGAAAAGACCAAACCATAGAACATAAAATGTTTAAAGATTTAATAAATTATTTTAATGAAGACGACGTTCTTATACTAAATAATACTAAAGTTTTTCCAGCTAGATTATATGGTAACAAAGAAAAAACAGGAGCTAGAATTGAAGTTTTTTTGCTTAGAGAATTAAATGAAGAACAGCGTTTATGGGATGTTTTGGTTGATCCAGCTCGTAAAATTAGAATTGGTAATAAACTTTACTTTGGTGAAGATGATGACTTAGTTGCAGAGGTTATAGACAATACAACATCAAGAGGTCGTACCTTACGATTTTTATACGATGGTCCTTATGGTGAGTTTCGTTCAAAACTAAATGAACTTGGCGAAACACCACTTCCAAAGTATATTAAAAGACAAGTAGAACCTGAAGATGAAGAACGTTACCAAACAATATTTGCAAAAAAAGAAGGTGCTGTAGCGGCACCAACCGCAGGACTTCATTTTTCTAAAAACCTATTAAAACGTTTAGAAATTAAAGGTGTGAATTTTGCAGAAGTAACTTTACATGTAGGACTGGGCACTTTTAATCCTGTTGAAGTAGAAGATTTATCTAAACATAAAATGGATAGCGAATCATTATCTATTGATGAACAAGCTGTTCAAACTGTAAATACCGGTATTAAAAATAAAAAACGCGTATGTGCCGTTGGTACTACCGTTATGCGTGCTATTGAGAGTTCGGTTTCATCAAACGGTTTGCTAAATGAAATTGATGGATGGACTAATAAGTTTATTTTTCCACCTTATGATTTTAGTATTGCCAATAGTATGATTACCAACTTTCATACACCAAAATCTACCTTATTAATGATGGTTTCTGCTTTTGCAGGACATGATTTTGTTAAGCGTGCTTATGACGAAGCCATTAAAGAAGGTTATAAATTTTATAGCTATGGTGATGCCATGCTAATTCTATAAGCTTTATAGTTTTAAAAAGCCTTGAAAATTTTTTCAAGGCTTTTTTATTAAATTTTAAATGTTATAACAGGTAGTGTAGCATGATTGGCTAAATCTTCACCAATGCTTCCCTGAAAAAAATGAGCTAATCCTTTTTTACCATAAGTTGGTATAGCTATAATATTGGCTCCTATTTTTAATGAAAAATTTAGAATACCATTTTCAACAGTATAATCAGAGACATAATGAACGTTTTTAATTTCATCTAAATTAATATTAGCTTTTAAGAAAAAGGTAGCTACTTTTTTTTCCATTTCTGTAGAACTTAG
>JALRJA010000104.1 GCA_023255235.1 Flaviramulus sp. | reverse complement strand
ATTTGAAAAACGAAGAGGAATTTTTAAACATCAATCACAAAAAGATGGAGTCGTATTTCAAGGAAGTGATAGTAGAGAGTTTTGGCAGCGTGCTGAAGATAGAAATAGAGAAACAGCCCAGTTATACCACCAATTAGGATTAGTACACTACGCTGCTATGGAAGCCTTTGTGAGATATGTTTATTAAAGTTTTAGCTTATTAATGCGGTAGCTTATTTTTTAGTAAACCATAAACATAGGTTCCTAATAAAGCAAAAGCGATAACAACCAATATAGGTAAAAACCCTGCACCTACTAGTGTAAACATAGGACCCGGACAAGCACCTGCTAAACCCCATCCTAAACCAAAAATGATGCCGCCAATTAAATAGCGTAAAACACTTTTTTCTTTAGGACAAAAATCAATTTCTTGGTTGTAAAAAGATTTTAGTTGTTTTTGTTTTATAATTTGAACTAAAATAATTCCTGACAGTAGAGCACTTCCTATGATACCATACATGTGAAATGATTGAAATGTAAACATTTCATATATTCTAAACCAAGAAGATGCTTCCGATTTAAACATGGTAATTCCAAAAGCAATACCAATAAATAAATAAATAATTGTTTTTTTCATCTTTAAAAAATTAAGGGAAATATAAAATGAACCATAACTAAACCACCAGCAAAAAATCCAATAACAGCAATTAACGAAGGAACTTGTAAATTGCTTAATCCTGATATTGCATGCCCCGAAGTGCAACCACCTGCATACCTAGCACCAAACCCAACTAAAAATCCGCCAAGAGCTATTAACAATAGGTTTTTACCATTTAAAAAAACGGAATTATCAAAAAGCTCGGTTGGTAAATAACCTTTACCAGCACTATTAAAACCAAGAGTTTTTAAATTTGAAATGGTTTCAGGACTTATTTGCACAGCAGGATTGTTGGTTAAAAAGTAAGAGCCAATAAACCCGCCAATTACAGTGCCAATTACAATAACTAAATTCCATTTTTGAGTTTTCCAATCAAATTTAAAAAAAGACACATTTTTTCCAGCACCACAAATAGTGCAAATGGTTCGTAAATTTGATGACATTCCAAAGTTTTTACCAAGCATTAACAATAAAAACATAATAAATGCTATAATTGGGCCAGATACATACCATGGCCAGGGATTAAATATCCAATTCATAATATAAATTTAATTTGCAAAACAAACGTTTTTTTTAAAATTTGAATGTAACAAGAGTTACTTAAAAAAGGCTAATATAATTTTTTATATCTTAATTTAGGTATAACTATACATCCTTTCCTTTCATCATTTTATTCCAATATAAATATGGTAATAGGTATTTTTTTAGTAGCCATAATCGTTTGTGTTCTTTTGATGAATCAAAAATTAACATTTTCTTTAATTGTGGGTCTGGAATAAAATTACTGTTATAGTCAAATTCGGCTAATACCATTTTCCCATAATCTGTAACCAAAGGGCATGATGAATACCCATTATACGACTTGGTTCCCATTTTATTTTGTTTTAAAAGCAATGTAATATTATCAACAACAATAGGCACTTGTTTTCTTATGGCAGCACCTGTTTTTGCTGTTGGTAGAGCAGCTACATCGCCAAGTCCAAAAATGTTATGATATTTATTATGTTGTAAAGTATGATGATTAACATCAAGCCATTTAGAATCGTTTACAAGTGGCGAATCTTGAATAAATTTTGGAGCTACCGAGGGCGGTGCTGTATGAAGCATATCAAAATGAATACCATACCTGTTGCCATCAATAGTTACTTTAACATCTTTATAATTATATTGAAAGGTTGCATCTATTTGTTCAGCAGTGTTTTCACCAGAAATAACTACACATCCACCTGCTTCTACGTCTTTAGCTAATTCATACCAGGCAATTTGTTTTTCTGCATCAATTGCAACTAGTTTATGATTGTAGCGTATATTAATATCTTTTCTGTCTATCACATTCATGAGTGTTTCAGCAATTTTTTTTACTCCAAAAATAACACCGCCTGGCGTGGCAAAAACAATATCGATATTATTTTTTAAACCCTTTTTCTTGAAATAACTTTCAGCTAAATACATTATTTTTTGAGGTGCACCTCCACATTTAATAGGAGTAGTAGGTTGGGTAAATAGTGCCGTACCACGTTTAAAATTTTTAATCACATGCCAAGTGTGTTTTGGATTTGTGTAATTACTACAAACCACCCCTTTATCTATGGCATTTTCTAAACCAGGAACTAAAGAATAATCATAAGCTAAACCAGGTGCAACTACCAAATAATCATAAGTTATAGTTCCGTTAGATTTTGTAGAAACAAGGTTGTTTTCGGGTGTAAAGCTAGTAGCAAAATCTTGAATCCACTCACAACCTTTTGGAATTAATTTACTCATAGGTCGTGCGGTTTTATCATAGTCATAACAACCAGCACCAACTAAGGTCCACGCTGGTTGATAATAATGTGTTTGAGCAGGTTCAATAATAGCTAATTTATATTTTTTATTTTTTTTAAGAAGCTGTGATGCTACCATAATACCAGCAGTGCCACCTCCTATTATTAAAACTTCATAATGTTTACTCATAATAATATAGTTTGATTTTTTATAAAATTAATCAAAACTAGCTTTTTCAGTGTAACAAATGTTACATAGAGAAAATAGTAATTATTTTAAAAGTCTTAAAACACCTTGTTTTATACTTGATTTAAAGGGCTTAATTTTTTTCTTTTTGGGTTGCAATATAATTCTTTGCTAGTTCAACTTCTTTTTTAGAGTTTCCTATAAATATGTTGTTATTAATGATAATTACGGGTCTTTTTAAAAATGTATAATGCTCTAAGATATACTGTTTAAAATCACGTTCTTTTAAACCTACACTTTTTAAATCCATTTCTTTATACAGTTTAGCTTGTTTACTAAAAAGAGCCTCATAACTTCCGGCAAGTGCTTTCATAGCATCTAGTTGCTTAACTGTTATTGTTTCGGTTTTAATATCTTGTAAAATAAATGTATCATCAATAGCGATATTTTTTAAAATTTTTGAACAGGTACTACACGTTTTTAAATAGTAAATTTTTTTCATTGTGATTGTGCTTTGTTAAAGCAAATTAAAACTACATTACCAAAAGCTAAATTTTTAAAGCCACAAGCTGATAAAATTATTACTCTTGGAAAAAAAGAAACTTTACAAACAACCAAAA
>JALRJA010000066.1 GCA_023255235.1 Flaviramulus sp. | reverse complement strand
TTTACCGACGAAGAATTAGAAGATTTAGGTGGTTTAATTTCTAAATATTACAGCAAAGCTGAAAAAACAGCTGTTAGAGATTTAACTCTAAATGAAGGCTTGCGTTTAGATGGCCGAAAAACAACCGATATTAGACCTATTTGGTGTGAGGTAGATTACTTGCCTTCTACACATGGTTCGTCTATATTTACTCGTGGAGAAACTCAAGCACTAGCTACAGTAACTTTAGGTACTAGTAGAGAAGCAAACCAAATAGATATGCCATCGTTTGAAGGTGAAGAACGATTTTATTTGCATTATAACTTTCCGCCTTTTTCAACAGGTGAAGCCAGACCTCTAAGAGGTACATCACGTCGTGAGGTAGGTCATGGAAATTTAGCACAACGTGCATTAAAAGGTATGGTTCCGGCAGATTATCCTTATACCGTTAGGGTGGTTTCTGAAGTTTTAGAAAGCAATGGCTCTTCATCAATGGCAACAGTTTGTGCAGGAACTATGGCTCTTATGGATGCTGGTGTGCAAATAAAACAGCCCGTATCTGGTATTGCTATGGGTTTAATTACCGATACCGAAACAGGTAAATATGCTGTATTGTCTGACATTTTAGGTGATGAAGATCATTTAGGAGATATGGACTTTAAAGTAACCGGTACTGCCAATGGTATTACAGCTTGCCAAATGGATATTAAAGTAAAAGGACTAAGCTATGAAATTCTTGTTAATGCGTTAAAACAAGCACAAGCCGGACGTTTACATATATTAGACAAATTGGTTGAAACTATTGCACAACCAAATGCGGATGTAAAACCACACGCACCAAAAATGATAACACGAGTAATTCCTAATGAGTTTATTGGTGCATTAATTGGTCCTGGCGGAAAAGTAATTCAAGAATTACAAAAAGCAACCAAAACAACTATAGTTATTAATGAAGACCCTATTACAGAAGAAGGTATAGTTGAAATTTTAGGAACAAACCAAGAAGGTATTGATACTGTTTTAGCTAAAATAGATTCTTTAATGTTTAAACCAGAAGTTGGAAATGTTTATGAAGTTAAAGTAATTAAAATGCTCGATTTTGGTGCTGTTGTTGAATATACAGAAGCACCCGGAAACGAAGTACTGCTTCACGTTAGTGAACTAGCTTGGGAACGCACCGAAAATGTAAGTGATGTTGTTAATATGGGAGATGTTTTTGAAGTGAAATACTTTGGAGTTGACCCAAAAACACGTAAAGAAAAAGTATCTCGTAAAGCTATTTTACCAAAACCAGAAGGTTATGTAGCAAGACCTCCAAGGGAAAATAATAACCGAGGCGGGCGTGATAACCGAGGTAGAGATAATAGAGGGCGTGATAATAGAGGTAGAGACGATAGAAGACCCAGAGAAAACAGAAACGAAGACTAATTTGTCTTTTTAAACTAAAAAAGCCTTTTGATTTAACACAAAAGGCTTTTTTAGTTTTTAAGCAATTGGGTTAACTATTTAGTTGCATTAACGATAGAAGCGGCATCCTTTTTTGAAAAAAAAGATATAGCGAATAGCGTGGCCTTTTTAAAGGGAAAAACCCTTAAAAAAGGAATGCCAAAAATATTTTTACTGTTTTTGTAACAAAAAGACTTATTGTTTCGTATAACTATATGAACGATTCAAATTGATTTTAATTTAATAATAGCAAAAACTAGATGAGACAACTTAAAATTACGAAGCAGGTTACTAATAGAGAAACTGCTTCGTTAGATAAATATCTTCAAGAAATTGGCAAAGTTGACTTAATTACCGCAGACGAAGAAGTAGAGTTAGCACAGCGCATTAAGGCTGGTGACCAAAGGGCTTTAGAGAAATTAACTAAAGCAAATTTGCGTTTTGTTGTATCGGTAGCTAAGCAATATCAAAACCAAGGTTTAACCTTACCTGATTTAATTAATGAGGGTAATTTGGGCTTAATTAAAGCGGCTCAACGCTTTGATGAAACGCGTGGTTTTAAATTTATATCGTATGCTGTTTGGTGGATTCGTCAATCTATTTTACAGGCGTTGGCAGAGCAATCGCGTATTGTGAGATTGCCTTTAAATAAAATTGGTTCTATTAACAAAATTAATAAAACGTTTGCCTTTTTAGAGCAAAGCCATGAACGCCCACCAAGTGCCGAAGAAATTGCTAAAGAGCTTGATATGACTATTAACGATGTTAAAGAGTCTATGAAGAACTCTGGTCGTCATGTGAGCATGGATGCGCCTTTGGTTGAGGGTGAAGATTCTAACTTGTATGATGTTTTAAATAGTGGCGAGTCTCCAAATCCTGATACCAATGTTGCCTTTGGTTTGTGTGTTTTACATGAAGAGGAACTTGGGGCTGTTAGCTTAGATGAGTTA
>JALRJA010000067.1 GCA_023255235.1 Flaviramulus sp. | reverse complement strand
GAGGCTGGAGTCCAGTCATGGATCTCTTTATAATTATTGTTATCGTTTTCCACCTTTACTCATCCTTTGTTTCAATTCAATTAGTTGATGATCAGTTAATAGCGAAAGGACTTGTTTATACTAAAAACGACCTATTTACAGCCGAAATTAGACTTTGTTTATAAACCAACTCCATTTGCTGCCTAAAAAAATAGCCTTCGTTAAAAGGCTTTATTGAACTTCTAGTAGTAGAAAATTTAGTTGAATTAAAGAAAAAACGAGGTTTTTTCACAGCCTGACGTTTCTCGGCTTGGCGATGTGGCGGTTTTTTAGCACTGCCGTTGATTAGAATTACTGTCGTTCAATTTAGCACAAATGTTCAATAGAAATCCGTCAGCCGCCATATTGCCAAACCGATGTTGTGCGTCTGTGCCTCTGTTAACGCCACATTACTTTTTGTTAAACGCTGGTAATATATACTTTCCAATAAGTTCATTACTCGATGATTGCATATTATAATGTCCAGCAGTTATGACTACAACAAGATTTTGTTCTTTAAAAATATAGAGTTTTTGTCCACCATTACCTTGAGCTAATTTGCCATAGTACCGAGTACCATTTGCGTCTAGATACCTTGTCCACCACAAATAACCATAGTCAAGCCCAGCAATTACAGTATGTTTTGCCAAAGATTGCTCTACCCATTCTTTTGAAATAACTTGTTTCCCATTCCAAAGTCCATTGTTTAAGTATAGCAACCCAAATTTTGCAATATCTCTCGACATCAAATTCAACTGGCAAAATGTTTCTGCACTGGATGGGTCTGGTTTAAATTTCCATTCGTATTTTTTAATGCCTAAATTTTTAAAGAGTGTTTGCTCTGCAAATTGGGGTAAAGTCATTTTAGTTGCTTTTTCAATTATTCTACCCATTATTATGGGATTGCTGGAACAGTATTGACCAATTCCACCAGCACTGTCATTCATAGGCAAATCCAAAGAATATTGAATCCAATCCTCCTTATAAGCCATTTCTGATTCATTTCCATAGGCTTTTGAATTATATACATCGCAGTCTAAGCCACTTTGATTGGTCAAAAGATTTTCAATAGTAATTTCCTTCTTCTCGTCTGTAATATTCTTAAAAGTGTATTCAGGGAAATAGGGTAATACTTTTTCGTTAACACTTTTTATATACTTTTTCTCAATTGCAATTCCTGTGAGTGCTGAAATAAAACTTTTGGTAGCTGAACGTAGTTCGTGAAGTTTGTTTTTATTGTGTTCATAAAAATATTCTTCAAATACTAATTTGTTGTCTTTTAGTATCAAAATACTATGCACATTAGGATAAGTGCCACCAACAATTTTTTCAACCATTTCAGCAATTAGTTTTTGGTCTAATTCTGTATCAGTTATTTTTCCTATACTTAATCCATCTTTATCATCAGTTGGCTGTTTGTAAGTGTAGTGATAATCCTTTGGCACATTAAGTCTTGCATACCACATTTTGTTTGGAAAATTTACTTTTTGTTGCAATTTCCTAAACGTTTCATTGCCTGACTTACAACCAACAATTTTGTTCCTTTTATCTCTAAAAAAGATTACGCTGTCTTTGGTTGAATTTAAAAAAATGTCTTTTGTCAAGGTACTAAATGGGTATCTGCTCTCATTGATAAAGCAAATCAATGTAGTGTCTATTGGTGAAGCTGCAATTTTAAGTGTAGAATTATTTTTGTATTCATACACACCTTCATACTCCTTTAACTGATTGTATGAAAGAGAAACTTTGTTTTTATCTTTTTCTCTAATAAGGTTTCCATCTTGACCGAAAGAAAGATTTACAAGACAAAAAAAGAAGTTAAGAAAAAGTGTCCGTTTCATCTAAATAGTTTGTTTTTGATTTCGCTTTTTATTATAGATATAAAAGCCGAGAATAAATAACCCTACCAATACAGAAATAGTAACAACTAAAGTACTTGTCTTGTCACCTTTTTTTTGGTATGTCATTTCTATTAAACTATTTGGTTTCAAGTAAATGGTGGCATTGGGATAATCAATAATTGTGTTGAATCTTTTAAGTACATTATTGCCAATTATTCCTGCTTCTCCATAATAACTTTTATCCGAACTTGCAATGTGAATTGGTACTTTGGAAAGTTCAAAACCGAATACTTTTAAAACAGGCAGTTCAACTATCTCATTTTCAATAAACCCTTTTGCACTGCCACTTGTTTTGCTATTACCAAGATTTTTCATTGTTCCATAAATTTGATTTTCTTTAGCATAGTCGCCACTTACAGCAACAGTTAGACTACCTCCTGTATCAAACAAATACCAACCTGTAAAGTCATTTTTTCCATTATTTAATGTTGCTTGAATATAAGTTCCATTTAAATCGTGTCTTATCTTTTGTTTTGAATACCCTGAAAGATTTGATGGCATTTCACTATGAATAATTAATTGTTTTTTTTCATAATCAATTTCAACTACTTTGTCCTCAAAAATATTATAGCCAAGTACACCATCTGTGTTAATTGAACCTTTATAATCAACATAACCTAAAGGAAGTTTATCCCAATGTAAATCTCCAACTTGCAGATGATTAGAACTACTTGTTGGGTCAACAGAAAAGCCAGTTGAACCTTCTCCATCTGATTTGCCATCTAAAACCATTTTAGCTTTTTTTTGTCCTCTTTCATTTAATAAACAACCACCTGCACCTGTATCAAAAATCAAGTCTAATTCTTCGGAATTATTTACTTTACCTTTTACGTGGATGTAATGGTCGTTTCCAAGTATAAATGGAATAGTGTCGCTTGTTATTTTGCAGTTGTTGCAATCTTTATGGTAAGTTGGAATAACAGTTGAAATTTGGGCATAGCAAGTGTCCTTCCCATTTAAGAAAACCTTAAAATCATATTTATTATTTGGCTTTACATCAAAACTTATACTGTCAATATCAGTATAAAAGGTAACTTTTCTATTTTGATTGATTTTAGTTATGTGATAAACGACTGGCTTTACTTTGGTTTGTAGGTATTCCCACCATCGAGTTACAGGCTGATTACCATCTTTAATTCCCACTCTTTGACTTGTCGCCTTAACGAGTTTTGTGTTTTGTTGAGCAAAAAGTGTTTGTCCAACTAAAATAAGGATTAAAACTAAGTTGATTGTTTTATTCATAATTTTTGAATTTGTGAAGTGTCGCACTGGCATAACGCACAACTAGTATATATGCGAAACAAACCTTCGTATATACACCCAAAATAGGGTAGATTGGCGAAGGTTTATTCAGCTTTATTAGTTACCCAAATATACAAAAATTATCTTTCAAAAAATATTTCTTTCTAGCCCTGACAGCAGTAGAAAGCCGTTGCAGGTAGAGAACCACTTTTTCCGGCACTGGTAGAGCGACCGCAGGAAGCTCCTGCCCTTGCCTAGAAAAAGGGTTTGAAACCAAAACGCTTGTAACGCATGGCAGGAAGAAGCTCCTAAAAAACAAACTCTCCTAAAAACTTTGTAACTTAGCGGCTCAGAATTTTAGACACTCAACAATGAGAAAAGCCATATTTCCGGGATCATTCGACCCTATTACCTTAGGTCATGAAGACATTATCAAAAGAGG
>JALRJA010000406.1 GCA_023255235.1 Flaviramulus sp. | reverse complement strand
TTATTCTGTAATGTTAGAGAAGAAGCAGTAATTCAATCTATTGATGCATCAACCATTTATGATGTGCCAAACTTAATGCTACAAGAAGGCTTAGATAAAGTGGTGCTTAAAAAACTAAATTTAAAAAGTTCAAAGCCCGATATAGAACGTTGGAATCAATTTTTAAAACGTCATAAAAACCCAGTTTCCGAAATAAACATAGGACTTGTAGGGAAGTATGTTGAACTACAAGATTCATACAAATCTATTTTAGAGGCTTTTATTCATGCCGGAGCAGAAAACGAAGTGAGAGTTAATATTGAGTCTATTCATTCTGAATATTTAAGTAGTGATACCATTAAATTAAAACTATCTCATTTAGATGGTGTTTTGGTAGCACCAGGTTTTGGTGAACGCGGTATAGAAGGTAAAATTGATGCTGTAAAATATGTAAGAGAAAATAATATTCCTTTTTTTGGAATTTGTTTAGGTATGCAAATGGCAGTTATAGAATTTGCCAGAAACGTTTTAGGTATAGAAGATGCCAATTCTACAGAAATGAATCCCCAAACTAAAAACCCGGTTATTGACCTAATGGAAGATCAAAAAACCATTACCAATAAAGGCGGTACCATGCGTTTAGGTGCTTGGTTGTGTGATTTAAAAAATGGTAGTAAAGCATACCAAATATATAAAGCAGACCATATTAAAGAACGCCACAGACACCGCTATGAATTTAACGAAAAATACAAAACCCAAATGGAAGCTGCCGGTATGTTAGCATCTGGTTTAAATCCAGATACAGGTTTAGTAGAAGTGATTGAGTTGCCTAACCACCCGTGGTTTATTGGTGTACAGTACCACCCCGAATATAAAAGCACGGTGGCAAACCCACACCCATTATTTGTGGCATTTGTTAAGGCAGCCCATGCATACAACAAAAAACACAGAAGCCCTTTTTCAACAAAAAAATAACTAAGGTTTTAAAATGATTACTATTTCTGTTTAGCAGAAATCGTTTTAAATTACAAAAGACAACATGGAAGAAAAAAAATTAGATATCAATTCGGTAATAGGATTCATCCTTATCTTTGGGATATTAATGTATATGCTTTGGCAAAACCAGCCAACACCAGAAGAACTTGAAGCTCAAAAAAAAGCCAAACAAGAACAAGTTGAAGCCGAAAAAAAAGGTATAGATGCAGAGCAAACAAAACTAACTACACTTGAAAACTATTCAATAGTTGAAGCAACCGATTCTCTTGAGCAAATTAAAATAAAAAATAAATTAGGAGCATTTGCTTATGCTGCCTTAAACGCTTCAGAAGAAGAAACTAAGGTTGAAAGTGATTTATTGGCGTTAAAATTTAGTAACAAAGGCGGGTATCTTTCTGAAGTTAAACTTAAAGAATTTGTTGACTACAAAGCACTTCCTATCTATTTAATTAAAGATAATAATTCACACTTTAATATAAATTTTGGAACAACCGATAGCAGAATATTAAATACCAAAGATTTACCTTTTAAACCAACAGTAACAAAAAATGGTAATATAACGGTGGTTTCTATGAAATTAAATGTTTCTGAAGCCAAATTTTTAGAATATCGTTATGAAATAAATGACAATGATTACATGATGGATTTTACCATTCGCTCGCAAGGACTAAGCGATATTATTAATAGCTCACAGGCTATTAGTTTAGATTGGGGTTTAAAAGGGTATAGACATGCAAAAAGTATTTCATACGAAAACAGATATACAGACATTCATTATGAATATGAGAACGGAAAAGCTGATTACACAGGCATAAGTGATACCAATGACGATATTGATGATGTTACCTGGATTGGCTATAAACAACATTTCTTTACTTCGGTTTTGTTAACAGACAAACCATTTAAAGTAGCAACCATACAATCAAAAAATTTAGTAGATGACGAAGCAATTGATACTGTTTATACAAAATACTTTGCTTCAAAAATACCTTTAGAATTACAAGGTGGCGAGATAAATCAACCTATGGATTGGTATTTTGGTCCAAGTGATTTTAAAGTTTTAAACAAATATGATAGAAACCTAGATGAAATAGTCCCTTTTGGTTGGGGTATTTTTGGTTGGATAAACCGCTATCTTTTCATGCCATTATTTGGCTTTTTGGGTGGTTTTATGCCTTATGGTATTGCTATTGTAGTGATGACTATTTTGGTAAAAATACTATTGTCTTTTGTGCAGTATAAACAATTTCTATCGCAAGCCAAATTAAAAATTTTAAAGCCAGAGCTAGATGAAATTCGTGCTAAGTATAAAGATAATAAAATGAAAGCACAACAAGAAACTATGGCACTACAAACAAAAGCAGGAGCAAGCCCTTTGGCTGGTTGTTTACCAGCGTTAATTCAGTTGCCTGTTTTCTATGCTTTGTTTCAATTTTTCCCATCAGCTTTTGATTTAAGACAAAAAAGCTTCCTTTGGGCAGATGATTTATCGTCGTATGATGTGATAGCAAATTTACCATTTAACATTCCGTTTTACGGCAACCATGTTAGCTTATTTCCCATATTAGCATCTATTGCTATTTTCTTTTATATGCGTTTAACAACAGGGCAAAGTATGCAAACACAACCACAACAAGAAGGCATGCCCGATATGGCAAAAATGATGAAATACATGATGTATTTATCTCCTATAATGATGTTGTTTTTCTTTAATAATTATGCCTCTGGTTTAAGTTTGTATTATTTTATTTCTAACCTTATTAGTATTGGAATCATTTTAGTTATTAAAAACTTTATTCTTGATGAAGATAAGATTCATGCACAAATTCAAGAGAATAAAAAGAAACCTAAAAAGCAAAATCGCTTCCAACAAAAAATGGCAGAAATGATGGAACAAGCCGAAAAACAAAAACAAGCTCAACAAAAAAGAAAGTAATTTAGAGCAAATTAAAACGGTTTAAAAAACATGCTTGAACAGTTTTGATAGGATGTTTAACAATATTCATTTCAATATCTTGTTATGCAAGTATGAAAAGCAGCATTTTATGACTACAAGGAAATTATATATAACAATTTTAATCTTGTTTGTTTTTAAAACGGTATTTGTTTTTGCTCAAGATATCAATCAATATGATGCTCAAAATAAACGCCATGGTATTTGGAAAAAAAATTTTAAAAATACTTCTGTTTTAAGATATGAAGGAGCCTTTTTACACGGAAAAGAAATAGGTGTTTTTAAATTTTATCATAACATAAATAATCAAGCTATTTTAAAAGCTACTAAAGAATTTAACAATGCTACTAACATAGCTTATGTGAAATTTTATGAATCAAATGGTAAACTAATTAGTGAAGGTAAAATGGATGGCGAGAAATTTGTTGGCTCTTGGAAGTATTATAATAGCCAATCAAATACGCTATTAACTACAGAAAATTATAATGATAATGGGCAATTACATGGCGAGCGTTTAGTTTATTACCCTAACGGAAACCTTGCCGAAAAACAAGTCTATAGTAATGGAACGTTGGAAGGAATTTCTACATTGTATTCAGAGACACAGGTTATTTTAAAAACATATAGCTATAAAAATGGTCAGTTGCATGGTCTTTCAAAATTTTACAACACAAAAGGCGAGCTAATCACTGAAGGCACTTATAAAGAAGATAAAAAAGTAGGTATTTGGAAGTTTTATGAAAATGGCAAATTGGTAAACCAAACAAACTTTAGTAAACCCCAACAAACAAAAAAGTAACCAAATAAAGAGTTAATGTTTTTAAGTTGAAAAAATAAACCTTTTTTTATTTTTTTCAGATACACTACTAAATCCTACTTGCATACAAGCAACATAATTACAATTTAAAAGTATTAAATTCTTCAATTAATTTTTCTAATTTAAATTAGTAAACTTAGCAAGATTGGAAAAGTTCCTTTAATGATATATATCTACATTTGTTTAGATAAAGTAGCAATAATGAACAAAAAACAATCTAATAAAGAATACTACACAAAAAGACTAAATGTTATTACAGAATTTATAAATAACAACTTAGATAAAAAATTAACATTAAGTCAATTAGCAGAATTATCACATTTTTCAACTTTTCACTTTCATAAAACAATAAAAGCCCTTTTAAAAGAGCCAATAGGAGCATATATTACTAGGCTGCGTTTAGAGAAAGCCGCACAACTGATTTATTATTCTAGCGATACTATTGAGCAAATTGCTTATAGCGTTGGTTATGAAACACCGTCATCATTATCAAAACAATTCAAAAACTACTTTGGCGTTTCACCAGCTAAATACAGAAAAGAAAAAACAGCAATAATTGTAAAACAAAAACAAATGAATACTAAATTAGAAATTAAAAAAGCCAAAATGGTTAATCTAGATGATAAACAAGTTATGTATCTTAAACTTCAAGGAAGTTATGAGCAACTCGATTTTACTAGTGCATGGAAAAAACTTTGGTTGGTAGTTAAAAATCAAAAACTATTTACAGCAGGAATTGAACATATAGGAATACCTTATGATGACCCTAATATTACCGATGCTCATAAAATAAGATACGATGCTTGTCTTGTTGTTCATAAAAAAGCTAAGCCAGAAGGTGATATAGGTATAAAAAATTTAAAAGGAGGCACATTTGCTATGTTTCATTATACAGGTAGCTACAAAAACCTCTCTCGTGTTTATGACCACATTTTTAATGAATGGTTGCTTAGCAGTGACTATGAATTAAGAGATGAACCAGTTCGTGAAAAGTATAGAAACAACCCACAAAATACAGAAGAATCTAAGCTAAAAACTGAAATATACTTACCTATTAAATAATAACCAAATAAAAACAGTAGGTTATAAATAAAAGGTTAAGCTTTGAAAGTTTTAGTTGTATGTACTCTACAATTTCATAAAGAATACACTGGCGTTAATTATCGATAAAAAGGAATTTTAAAATCTTGTTATAATACGTATCTTTGACTACTATTTTTTTCAAAGATGAAACGAGTAATTATTGGACTTTCAGGAGGTGTAGATTCTAGCGTTGCTGCCTATTTATTAAAACAGCAAGGTTATGAGGTAATTGGCTTGTTTATGAAAAATTGGCATGATAATTCTGTAACTATTTCAAACGAATGCCCATGGCTAGACGATAGTAATGATGCCATGTTGGTTGCTGAAAAATTAGGAATTCCGTTTCAAACGGTAGATTTAAGCGAGCAATATAAAGAGCGAATAATTGACTACATGTTTGATGAGTATGAAAAAGGAAGAACGCCAAACCCAGATATACTTTGCAACAGAGAAATAAAATTTGATGTTTTTATGAAAATTGCTCTTGAACTAGGAGCCGATTATGTAGCAACAGGTCATTATTGTAGAAAAGGAACCATTACAAAAGGCGATAAAGCCGTATATCAATTATTAGCCGGTGTTGATGCCAATAAAGACCAATCTTATTTTTTGTGTCAATTATCGCAAGAACAATTAGCAAAAGTATTATTTCCAATAGGTGAGTTAACCAAACCCCAAGTACGCAAAATAGCCACAGAATTACATTTAGTAACAGCCGAAAAAAAAGATTCACAAGGACTTTGTTTTATTGGTAAAGTAAAATTACCCGATTTTCTTCAACAACAATTAAAACCAAAACCAGGTGATATTATTGAAATATCAGAAGAAAATACTATCTATAATTTATCTGAACCACATTTTAATTCAACTGAAGAAAAACTTCAATTTTTATCACAAAAATTAGAATATAAAACACACTATGGCAAAAAGGTAGGGATGCATCAAGGAGCTCATTTTTTCACCATTGGGCAACGAAAAGGACTAGCCGTTGGCGGAACTACAGAACCCTTATTTGTTATTGATACAGATATAAAAGAAAATGTTATTTATACAGGACAAGGTAAGAAGCATCCAGGTTTAATTAAAAAAGCCTTGTTTGTTACCAACAACGAATTGCATTGGATACGTGAAGATTTAGCATTACAAGACAATCAAAATATGAAAGTAAAAGCTAGAATTAGATACAGACAACCGCTTGAAAATGCAACACTTTATAAAGTAAATAGCGGATTATATGTAGAATTTGAAAACTATCAATCTGCAATAACATCAGGGCAATTTGTTGCGTGGTATCAAGATGACGAATTATTAGGTTCTGGAGTTATTTCGTAAATTAGCCTATAAAATTAGTGAAAAATGAAAAAGTTAGTTTTTTTAATAGGTTTCATTTTCATAAACTTGAGTTTATTTTCTCAAGAAGATGCTTGGGTTTACCTCACAGATAAACAAAATGTAGCATCATCTATTGCAAACCCCATTACTATACTTTCACAAAAAGCCATAAACAGAAAAAATTTACATAATATTGCTATAGATGAACGCGATGTTCCTGTAAACGAAAATTATATTACCCAGCTTAAAAATGCACCAGGAATTACCGTAATGGCTAAATCTAAATGGTTTAATGCTGTTCATGTTAGAGGTAATGAAACCAATATTAACAATTTAAAGCTTAACCTAACATTTGTAAATCGCATAGATTTTGCAAACAAGAATTTAAACTCGCCAAAACCAAGCCTACAAAAAAAACAGGATAAACTACAAAACCAATTAACTAACTTTAATTATGGTAATGCCTTAAACCAAATTGAGATGTTTAAAGGTGATAAATTACACCTTGCTGATTATACAGGAACTGGCATGACAGTAGCTGTTTTAGATGCCGGTTTTCCTAATGTAAATACCATGCTTGGGTTTAAAAGGCTTAGAGATGCTGGTAATTTACTAGGTAGCTATGACTTTGTGAATAGAGATACTGATGTTTATACAAACACAAGCAGTAACCATGGCACTTTAGTGTTAAGTAATATGGCTGGTTATATTGAAAATCAATTTGTTGGAACAGCACCCGATGCGTCATATTATTTATTTATTACTGAAAATGCACCTAATGAAAACCCTGTAGAAGAAAGCTATTGGGTAGAAGCTGCCGAAAGAGCAGATAGCTTGGGAGTTGATGTTATTAACACGTCTTTAGGTTACACCACCTATGACAACCCATTATACAGTTATTCTGTTTCAGACATGAATGGAAACACCGCCTTTATAACTAAAGGTGCTAATATAGCTTTTGAAAAAGGGATGCTTTTGGTTAATTCAGCTGGAAATTCAGGAAATACTAGTTGGCAAACCCTTGGAGCTCCTGCCGATGCACAAGGTGTTTTAACCATTGGAGCAGTTAATGCAAGTGGTAACTATGCTTATTTTAGCTCAAGAGGTAATGCGTTTCAACCAACCCATAAACCAGATGTGGTTGCACAAGGTCAATCTGCCTTTGTTATAACACAAAACGACGCCATTGCTACAGCATCAGGAACCTCCTTTAGTTCGCCCATTTTGGCTGGTGGTGTAGTTTGTTTGTGGCAAGCCATGCCAACTAAAACAAATGCTGAAATTATGCAATTGGTTAGAGAATCTGCATCGCAGTATTTAAACCCAGATTATTTGTTAGGGTATGGTATTCCTAACCTAGAAGCAGCTTTAAATAGCGTATTAACAACAGGTGTAAATTCAGATTCAAACCAATCTGTTTTAGTATTCCCTAATCCAGCAAATGAAAACATATTTATAAAGTTACCCAATCTAGAAGATACAGGCAGCTTGCAAATTTTTGATGTTAGTGGCAAAATGCTAGGGGTTTATTTAGTATCCTATCAAAACAACCAAGTTCCCATAGAAACCTTATCAAACGGCGTTTATATTATAAAAGTAATTTATCAAGAGAAGCCGATATTTTTTAAAATTGTGAAGCATTAATGCAAAATAAAATCACCAAATTATTTAATATTAAATACCCCATTATACAAGCAGGAATGGTTTGGAATAGTGGTTGGAAATTAGCATCTGCTGCTAGTAATTCAGAGGTTTTAGGCTTAATAGGAGCTGGGTCTATGTATCCAGATGTTTTGCGACAACATATTCAAAACTGTAAAAAAGCTACAAGCAATCCTTTTGGGGTAAATGTGCCTTTAATGTATCCTAATATTGAAGAAATTATGGGTATTCTTATTGAAGAAGGTGTTACAATTGTATTTACTTCGGCAGGAAATCCCAAAACTTGGACCACTTGGTTAAAAGATAGAGGTGTTACAGTTGTTCATGTAGTTAGCAGTGTCAAATTTGCATTAAAAGCTCAAGAAGCAGGCGTAGATGCTATAGTAGCCGAAGGTTTTGAAGCAGGAGGGCATAATGGTAGAGACGAAACAACAAGCTTTACACTTATACCTATGGTAAAAGACAAAATAACAATTCCGTTAATTGCAGCAGGTGGTATAGCAACAGGAGCCAGTATGCTAGCAGCCATGGTTTTAGGTGCAGATGGCGTACAAATTGGAACTAGATTTGTTGCAAGCGAAGAAAGTTCGGCACATGACAACTTTAAGCAAATGGTTGTTAATGCTCAAGATGGTGATACACAAGTAACGCTTAAAGAATTAACACCTGTTAGGCTAATTAAAAATAAGTTTTATTTAGCTGTTCAAGAATTATATAAACAAAACCCAACGGTTGAAGCACTTCAAACCCTTTTAGGTAGAGGACGTGCTAAACTTGGTATGTTTGAAGGTGATTTAGATGAAGGCGAATTAGAAATAGGGCAAGTTTGTGGGTTAATTCATGATATAAAACCTGTTTCTAAAATAGTGGACGATATTATACATGAATTTGAAATTGCCAAAAACAATATCCCAAACACATTTTAGTTTTATAAGAGATTCCTCCTGTCGTTGGAATGACAAGCTCATGTTATTTAGAGCGACAGCGAAGAATCTCATTTTAGTTTCACAAGAGATTCCTCCTAACGTCGGAATGACACAAAGGCGTGTCATTGAAAAAGAAAGCGAAGAATCTCATTGTCATTCAGAGCGAAAGCGAAGAATCTCATTTTAGTTTCACAAGAGATTCCTCCTAACGTCGGAATGACAAAGTTATGTTTAACAATATTAAAATTAACTGCGCGGCCAAGCCAAGGCTTTAATACTGCCTGTACTTCTTCAGCAGGAAGAATGCTAACGCCCTCAAGCACAAATGACTTCACTTCAAAAGTAACACTATCCTTCGCTGATGAGGGAGAGGTCTGAGCGGGTCTTTCCTCAGGTTGGGGCAACGCCAATGGGGAGGGGCTCGGTAATTGCTTTTCTAAACCCTGCTGTAAGGCGCCCGCATCAATTTGAGCAAAACTATTAAAGGATAGCAAAGCGAGCAATAAAGGGGTGGCATATGAAAAACGTAAGAATAATCTTGATTGCATATCTAAATTTTTTGTAGTTTTATTAATAAATTCAAGTAATTGCATGATTTTATATG
>JALRJA010000337.1 GCA_023255235.1 Flaviramulus sp. | reverse complement strand
ATCTAAATACACAGAAGCATGCTCAAATTCTCTAGTATAGATAAACCCTTTTTTTGTAAAATCTCCCAAGGGTTTTCCTAAGGGTTTGTTATATTCTGGATACCATTCCAAACCGCCAAAATCTAATCGATATCCCCAATTGTACACAAAATACGAATACTCTTGAGCGGCGATTAAAAATGCAGCTAAAGGAAACTCAATATTGGCTTTGGCAATTTGTCTTTTTGTTTCTATAGAAAGAGCCATATCTTCTTTATCTAACCATGTGAAACCTGGCCATCCTTTAAAGATGACTATTTTTTTTGCTTTGCCGGCTTGTGTCATTTTATCTAAGTCTGAAGCCATACTTTCGGGTGTTGCACTATGAAACGAGCCAAAGTGCTCAATCATTACCGCATCGGTTTCATTTAAATAGTCGTTACCAACTGTTTTGTGTGGTGTAGATCGAATGCCGTTCCATAGTATCATTTTATTATGACCTATTTTATCTCTAGTTTCTATTATAAGCCGATCAACAGCGCTGTTCATTTCATTATACTTTTCTTGTCCTAATGATTTGATATTAAAATCAGCTTTTACTTGATTCAAAGCGTCTATAAAGACGCCATCGATATAATCATTGTCAATATTTTTTTTGACAACATTTACCCACCATTTACGGAGGTTTTCATTTGTCAAATCATATTTTTTTAATGTTTCATTCTTAATATCTAAGGTTCCGTTCTCTTTTTTTAACCACCAGTTTGGTTTGTCATTAAATTCGTGCGAGGCTTCATAAAACGGATAATCTAATAGGGCATTCCAATAGAAAAAAACTTTAATATCAGGATTAATACCTTTTAACACTTTAGCATCATGAAGTATGCTTTCTTCGGTATTCAACATTACTTGTTTGCCTAAGGCATGTGCTTTTTCAAATGTTATCAATGAGGTTCTTGAGGCTATAAATTTGGCTTCTTGCTGTGTTAATAGTGTATCTACTTTTCTAAAATGAAATGTAACAGGAACCGTTTTCCAACTAAATTTGGGGTATGTATTATTTTGTGAATAGAGGTTGCCTGTAATAATTAAAATGCAAATAGAAATAAAGCCAATCTTTACCATATTGTTTTTTTTAAACGATATGGTAAATATGGTTAAAATATTACAACATAAATTTCCTTTTTTTGTCAAATAGTTGCTTAAAAAAAGCAATTTTATTTTGAGTAAGTTGATGGTGTTTTACCGTAAATTTTCTTAAATGTAGTTGAAAAATAAGACTTTGACTCAATTCCAATCATGTACATAACCTCACTCACATTTAATCCTTTGTTTGATTGAAGCATTTCAGCAGCTTTATTGAATCGATAATTTCTAATAAAAACATTTGGTATTTGACCTGTTATTACTTTTGTTTTTCTATATAGGCTGGAAGCACTTAGTCCTAATTCTTTGGTAAGTTCTTCAACGCCAAAGTCAGAATTTGATAAGTTGTCATCTAATATTTGAATCATTTTTTCTAAAAACAACCGGTCACGATCATTAATTTCAACTTCAATAGGTGGAATAGTACTGTTTTTTGAAAAGTGTTGTTTTAGTTTTTGAGCCAGGCTAATAAATTTTTCAATACGCAACATTAAATACTCCATTGAAAATGGTTTTGTAATATAGTCATCGGCACCATATTCAATTCCTTTTACAGAATCTTGATGTTCTATCAAGGCTGTGAGCATGATAAAAGGGATATGAGATGTCATGGGGTTTGATTTAATTTTTTCACAAAACAGATAGCCATCAGTTCCTTTCATCATCACATCAGATAAAATAAGGTCTATTTTGTTTGTACTCACAATTTGCAAACCTTCATCGCCAGAGTTGGCTACCATTATATTGTAGTTTTCTTGTAAAGAGTCTCTTAAAAACGTTTGTAGGTCTGCTTCGTCTTCAACAATTAAAATAGTGGTTTTATCATATAATTTATGCTTTTCTTCAACGTTTGTAATTTGGGTATCGTTAAGGTTTAACCATTTTTCAATAGAAGATTTAGGAGAAATATAATTTTTAACAGTTTGTTGTATTTTAAAGGTTACAGGAATTAAAACTGTAAAAATTGTTTTAACGCCAGGTTTACTTTTTACATGAATACTGCCTCCAAGAAGTTCAATCATATTTTTGGCAAAGGCAAGTCCAATTCCACCTCCGCTAGAAACGTCGTTGGGATTAAAATTGTAGAAACGATCAAATATTTTTTCTATAGACTCTGGATGAATTCCGCAACCATTATCAATCACTTTAAAGCAACTATAATGTTTATCGTTTTCAGTAATTATATTTGTTTCTAGTTTAATCTCTCCGCCGTTGGGTGTGTTTTTAAAGGCATTTGATATTATATTGAATAAAATACGTTCTGTTTTTTCAACATCAATTTCAACTTCAAAATTACCTTTTTTTATGTTTGAGAAAAAATGAATGTCCTTTTCATAGGCATATGATTCATAGATTTCAACAATAGGATATATAAAATCGTATAAACTCAATTTACTAAGCTTTAAATCTAAATACCCTTGTTCGGCTTGCCTAAATGAGATTAGCTGATTTACTAAGTTTAGTAACCTATTTGTATTTTTTTGAATGAGTTTTAATTGTTGGTTAACAGAACTGTTTTTTTTATCTGAAATTAGCCGTTCTAATGGGGCTAATATTAGGGTTAGAGGGGTTCTAAACTCATGAGCAATGTTGGTAAAAAAGCGAAATTTATTTTGATTTATTTCTTCAGCTCTTTGTTTTTCTAATTCCTCAAAAATAAGTTGTTGTTTGAGTTTTTCTAGTCGTAAATAATAGCGATTTACAAGAAAAAGAAGTAATAGAAAAAGAAATGACCATATGGTTATGCTCCACCAAGACCAATACCATGGCGGTAGTACTTTGATAGGAATTTTTAAATAAGCTTTACTCCATTTTTCATCAGAATTTTTCCCTTGCACAACTAATTGATAATCACCTGCATTTAAATTGGTATAGGTAACAGATATCCTGCCTGATTTTTTTTCTACCCAATTTTCATCAAACCCTTTTAGCATATATTTGATTCCGTTTTTTTCAGGAATTGCGGTATGAATAACGTTTAAATTTAGGGTTAAAAATTTTTCTGTTTTATTAAACTTTATAAGTGGTGTTTCAGTTTTTTTTGAAGTATTTGTTTTTTTAGAAGTTAAGTTTAGTAATAAAGCAGGTTTGTTTCCTATTTGTACTGAAACAAGATTTACTTGTGGCTCAGAAGTATTAATTTCAATTTTTGTTGGATCAAAAACGGTTAGCCCATTGAGACCGCCGTAATAGAAAAGCCCTGATTTTCCTATATGATAAGCACCTTGTCTAAAGTTGTTATTTGGTAGACCATCACGCACGTCAAAAGTATATGAATTTCCCGTTTTTGTGTTTAGCTTTACTAAACCCATATCTGTGCTTAGCCATAAACTTAACGAATCTTGCCTCATTACACTATATATAGCATTGTCAGGAAGCTTATCGTTTTTAGAATAAACAGTGTTTAAAATAATAGAATCGTTTGCAAATTTAATGTGGTTTAAGCCACCACCAAAAGTACCAACCCACATACTATTACTGTCTCCTTTTTTTAAAGAAAAAACGCGATTATTTGTTAAGCTATTCTTAGAATGTGATTGAATAAACTTCTTTTTAATTTTAAATGATTGATTGTTTTTTTCAGCCAATAACAATCCCTGATTTGATCCAAACCAAATATGGTTATTATCTTCAAAAAGGCTAGTGTAAACATATTCTACATCGGGAAGTTTTGTTATTGATTGTGCTTCAACAGTATGTATTCCTGCTTTTGATGTTATGGTATTGTTTAACACAACAATTTCGGTTCCAATGAGCAGTAGAGACGAGTCACTTAGTTGATTTATCTCATAAATCATGTTCATAGTAACTTTTTTGTTTTTATGTGTGATTTCTAGTAATTTAAAAGTGTTTGATTTGGGATTATAGCGAATGAGGCAATTATTTCCACCAAACCAAATATTTCCTTCAGAATCTTCTAAAATGGAACGAATTAGTTTATCTTCAAAAATTGAATTTTCATCAGAGAATCGCTTGAATTTTAAACCCTCAATACTTCTCTGATTTATAGGTTGTGTAGATCTAGAAATGGCGTTTGAATAGGTTGAAACCCATACATACCCATTCTTGTCTTCGATTACAGAAGTAATTAAATTTCCATCAAGCGAAAATTTGTCGAAAGGATTTGATGAAAAATTATAAAAGGGTTTTTGCTTTAAATTTAATTTGTTTATTCCTCCTTGGGCTGTGCCTATCCAAACCACATCAAAAGAATCTCGTACTACAGCGTTTACAATGGGGCTGCTAATACTCCCTGTTTTTTTTTGGTCAAAATCATATAAGTCAAATTTTTGATTTTTCAAATTAAACTTAACCAAACCGTTTTTGAAAGTTCCAATCCATAGTATATCTTTTTTGTCTATATATGCATTTCTAATTTTAAGTTTTTGTTTTTTTCCAAATTTATCTTCAATGTACGCAATAGTTTGAATAAACTCTATAGCTTGGTTGTTAATTTCAAACTGATGCAGCCCTTCGTCACTCCCTATCCAAAGTGATTTAAAATGATGACTAATTGACGTGATATTTGAAGTTTTAAGAAATGCTAATTTTTTTAAATTAATAATCCTAATCTCATTAAAATCGTTTTTAATAGTTGCCAAAAACAAGCCGTTAACAGTGCCTAATAAAAGCTTGTTAGGCGAGATAAAATCTATATGACTTATACTAGGAATTTTATTAATATTTGAAATTAAATTAGTAGAAATATCAAATCGTTGCGTTTTAAAATCAAATCCATTTGAGAAATACAATTCATTTTCTGAAGCAAACCATATTCTATCATTAAAAACTTTTACAGCAGAAATAGTTTTATTTTCGGTTTCTGTATTAAAAAAGAAGCTATTTGATTTAGAATTAAAGATATTTAAGCCATTACGAGTGCCAATCCAAACAACACCAACTGAATCTATAGCGAGTCTATTTATATAATTGTCAGATAAAGTGTATTGAGCCACCGGATCATAAGTATATGATTCAAAAGAGTAACCATCATGTTTTATTAAGCCGTTTGGTGTTCCAAACCATAAAAATCCACTTTTATCGATTTCAATAGTGTTAACCGTATTTTGATTAAATCCTTCTTTATTTGAAATATGCTGGAAATATTGTGCCGATAAAAAATTAGAAAATAATCCTAATAGAACAAAATTGAAAATAAAATGTGCTTTCATGAAAAATTTAGTATTTCACAAAGAAAATTAAAAATAAGCATCCATTAACATGGCTGCACCCAATGCACTCTCGTTTTTAATATCTGAAACTTCAAGTGTGAAATTAGGCATTAATTGTTTAATAAAAAAAACAAAAAAAGTATTGCTATTAAACCCTCCTGATAAAAAAAGATGTTTTATTGTGCTATCCTTATCTAAAATAAGTTTTATATCATTTACAACTTTATTACTAATTTCAAACATGAGTTGACCGTAAGCCTCTTTATAAGTGCTAAAAGAGTTTAAAGTTTCTGTGTTAACCTTGAAAGTGCCATCTACAACGTGTGGCAATAAAGCTGTAGTCTGCTTTTCTATTGTTTTTTGAATTAAACACGTATCTATTTCTAAATCCATA
>JALRJA010000168.1 GCA_023255235.1 Flaviramulus sp. | reverse complement strand
ATCAAAATCGGCAGGCGTTCTATACAGTCCTAATAGTAAGCCTGCGGTATTTGAGTTTTGCTGAGTTCTGTTGGCACTTATTCTTGAATATTTTCCTTTTAGTTTTAGATGAATAAAATCATTAAATTTTCTTGAACTACTTATATTAACGGTGTGTCTTCTATAATCATTATTTCTAATAACGCCTTGATGATCTGTATTTCCTAAACTAAAAAAAACAGTGTTTTTATCATCACCTCCACTAATGCTTAAAGACTGTTCTAATAAAACTCCAGTACCAAAAACCTTATCAAAATTGCTATCTATAAAGGTTTCTCTAGAGTTTTTGCCTCCATGTGGGTTTGCAACAGTTCCATTTGCTACTGGATAATATGTTCTACCTGTTTGATCTCCAATAAAATAACCTCCGGTTGTAATAAATGCATCTTCACCACCCGACCTAGCTGCAATTTCATCACCCCAAGATTGCAATTCTGTACCAGAACGGTAAATACCTCCTTGACCTTGACCATAATTGGATTGTAATTTTTGTGTTTCACTTACCTCATCAAAAGCTATAGCTGTTTTGAAATTAACTCTAAAACCTCTTTTACCAGATTTGGTAGTTATAATTACAACTCCATTTGAAGCACGAGAACCCCACAGTGCAGCTGCTGAAGCTCCTTTTAGCACTTGTAAAGTTTCAATGTCATTTGGATTTATATCATTTAAACGCGATTGTTGTGATGTTCCATTACCAGTATTAGAGCTACCACCACCGCTATTATTACTATTATTAATAGGAATACCATCAACTATAATAAGAGGTTGTGTACTTCCTGTGATTGTGTTAGCACCTCTAACTCTAATATTTGAGCCAGAACCAGGATCTCCAGTACTTCTAGTAATATTTACACCAGCCATTTTACCTTGAATGGCATTAGCAACAGAAGTTTCTCCAGAACGCGTTAAAGCTTCAGGTTTTACACTAGATACAGCACTACCAAGTTTGTCTGTTTTTACAGTAAAACCTAGTGCATTAATAACCACTTCATCAAGGCTTTCAGCGTCTTCTTGTAACGTTACATTAATTACGGTTTGCTCACCTACTACAATTTCAACTGTTTTATACCCTATATAGCTAATAACAAGAGTAGCACCTGCTTCTACATCTAAACTATAATTACCATCAAAATCTGTGGATGTTCCTGTTGCAGTTCCTTTTATAATAATGTTTACACCAGGTAGCGGCATTCCGTTATTATCAACAATAGTTCCTGATATAGTTTTTTGAATATCTTCCTCAATTTTTACAATTGGGTTCTTTTTTATAACAATGGAATTATTTTTAGAAACCTCAAAACTGTAATTACTAACAGAAAAACATTTTTTTAATAATTTGTCTAGCTTTATTTTTCCCTTGGTTATATGAACTTTAGGAAGGTCTTTGAATAAATCTGTTTGATAAATAAATCTATAATCTGTTTGATTACTAATTAATTTAAAGACTTCATCAATACTCACTACTTTATCTTGGTCAATAGTAACCTTGGTGTTTTGCGATAAAATATGGTTTGGCGTTAAACTGAAAACTATAGAACAAAAAAAGAAAATAAAAGTTTTCATAATAATTTTTAGTAGTTTTCTTTTGAAAAAGAATAAAACATTTGTTGGTTTAATTTTCATAAATTTGCATGTATTAATTGGTTACACTTAATTGATTAATTACTTAAAGAGGGGAAAAATATTGGCGGTGAGATGTTAATACTTTTTAGCCCTCTTTTTTATTTTAATATGATTGTATTATTGTTTATTTCATAATCATTAATAATTTTTGTTTGTTTAATTAAACTTAATATCTCTTCTATTTTTTGGTCTCTACTTAGTTCTCCATTAAATTCAATACTTTCAAAAGATTTGTTTTGAAAAAGTATTGTAACATCATACCACCTAGAGAGTACTTTCATAATTTCTTGTAATGGTTTTTTGTAAAAAATAAATTCGCCACGAATCCAACTAATTTCGGTATTTATATCAACCTTTTTAATACTCAAGGTGTTGGTGTTTACATCAATAACAGATTGCTCACTGGGGCTTAAAAATTTTGTTTCATAATTGTTTTTAACTAAAACCTTTCCTTTTACAAGTGTTGTATATATTTTACTCTCGTCTTTATAAGCTTTTATATTAAATTGTGTTCCATATACTTCAATTTCTTGAGCTTTATTTATTATTTTAAATTTAGAACCCTTGTGTTTTGTGCTTGGAGAAACATCAAAATAAGCTTCTCCGTAAATAAGTTCTACTTGCCTTAGTTTCCCATCAATAAAACTAGTTGGGTATTTTAGTTGCGATTCGGCATTTAGCCATACTTGAGTGCCATCTGAAAGTTTAACAAAAAATTCTCCTCCTCTTGGTGTGGTAAGGTAATTATATACCATTTCTGAAGCTGTTTCCTCTTTTGTGGCTTCATAAACTATTTCTTGCCCATTGCTATTGGCATAATTATTTACATAAGATTCTCCTTTTTCAAGTTCTACTAAAGTGCCGTCACTAAGTGTTAGTATGGCTTTATCTGTTCCTGCTACTATAGTATTAATAATTTCTGGAGTTGTAGTTTTATTTAAATTATTAAATATAGTGTCTTTAAAAAAGTATGTTGAACTCAATATTGCAAGAAGAACAACTGCTGCTGTATATTTAAAATTGAGATTGTTTTTTTGCTTTTTCTTCCCAATAGCTTTTAAAATATCTTTTTTAGCTTGCTTAACATCATATTTGCTTGTGGCAATATTGGCAAAAGCATTGGTTTTAATATAGTCAAGAAAAAGCTTTTGGTTTACAGGGTTACCAATCCATAATTCTAATTGCCTTAACTCATCAATATGGGCTTCTTTGGTAAGAAATTTTATAATTAATGTTTCTGTTTTCTTATTCACGTTTTCGT
Source organism: Flaviramulus sp. (assembly GCA_023255235.1). Taxonomy (GTDB): domain Bacteria; phylum Bacteroidota; class Bacteroidia; order Flavobacteriales; family Flavobacteriaceae; genus JALRJA01. Next base: position 1,355 of record JALRJA010000168.1, on the reverse strand, counting down.
CAGTATATTTAATTAGATAACGAAACAAAATCACAGTACCCCCATATTTTTATTAAAAAAAAATTAAATTTGTTTTTAGTATAAATCATTTTTTTTCATTGCGATATAAATTTTCTAGTCAAAAAAAACTTATTAAACACCTGAGAAAAGGTAATAATAATGCCTTTTCTTATGTGATAGATTTGTATTATAAAAAATTGTGTGATTATGCGAGTAATCTAGCAAGAGATAGTTTTAATTCTGAAGATATTGTACAAAATGTTTTTACTCGAACGTGGCTACATCGTAAAAAGTTAAACCCCAATGTTTCTATTAAAAATTACCTTTACAAATCTGTTTATAACGAGTTTATAGACCAATATAGAAAAGACATAGCAATAACTAAATTAGAAAAAACCTATATTGAAAGCTTAAATATGGTTTATGAAACACCAGATAAAGATGATACTTTGCGATTGATTACTCTTATAAAAAACGAAATAGAGCACTTACCTTCTAAATGCAAAGAAACATTTTTGTTAAGCAAACAAGACGGTCTTACCTATGTTGAAATAGCAGATTATCAAAAGGTATCTGTTAAAACGGTTGAAAAACAAATGGTTAAAGCGTTGTTAATTTTAAGAACAAAAATGAAAGAAAAAATGATAGCTTTTATGTTCTTGATGCTTGGTGTTAAAAGAACCTAAGAGTTTTTAATTTACAAACTTTACCATGTAGTGTTCATAATCAAACTAGCTTACAAGATTATCTCAATTTTTTTGTTATTTATTTAATTTCTATTTCCAAAAACTTTAAGTGCCCAATATAAAAGTGTTGCCAAAGCTCCAATAGCAGCAACCAAATAAGTTCTTGCTGCCCATTTAAGAGCCTCTTCAGAACCTGCATATTCTTGTTGAGAAACCATATTTTTGTTTTTTAACCATGCTAATGCTCTATTGCTGGCATCATACTCAACGGGTAGCGTAATAAAACTAAATAAAGTAGCAAACCCCATAAAAACTACGCCAGCTGCGGCTACCCACCAGCCTAATCCAAGACCAGCAGCAGCACCAAGTGCTAAGCCACCCATAATTAACCACATAGACATATTAGATGTAACACTAACTACCGGCACCAAAGTTGATCGCATTTGTAACCAACTGTAAGCTTGTGCATGCTGTATGGCATGCCCACACTCGTGAGCTGCAACTGCAGCAGCAGCAGCATTGCGTTCATTATATACAGCTTCACTTAAATTAACCGTTTTGTTTTTAGGGTTGTAATGATCTGTTAATCTGCCTGGTGTTGTTGAAAAGTGGGACCTTTACATTCGTGGCTTTGAGCAGGCAACTGGCTATTCAGAGCTAGTCGATCCG
>JALRJA010000149.1 GCA_023255235.1 Flaviramulus sp. | reverse complement strand
AGCTTACGTTTGATATGTTGACACAACTCGTTGCTAAATGATTTTCAATAAGTTCTTGTAAAGGTATGTTGCCATCAACGTTAACCTTTTGTTGCCCAAGGCTATAGTTGAAGCTGAATACAATGAGTATTAAACAGGAGTAAAAATGGTGGCTTTTTTTCACTTCGTAGGTTTATAGTAAGAAATTAGATTATTGGGGTTTACTAAGATTGAAAGTAGCCTATTTGTGTTTAAAAAACAAGAAAATTATAAAAAGTTTTAAAAAAAACCTTTAATTATTCTGTAATTACCTCTTTAATGTAAAATGGTTTTTAAATATTCTGCCATCTTCAAGTTTTACATAAAACCAGTAATCATCGGTTGGTAGTTTGGTACCATTAAACGTACCATCCCAACCGTTGCTAGTGGGACTTAATTCTTTAATTAATTTCCCAAACCTGTTAAAAATAAGAATTTTAGTTTGAGGTTGAAACATGTCTGATACGCCATAAACCTGCCAAGTATCGTTTACACTATCATTATTTGGGGTAAAAAATCTAGGAAAACCAATAACGGAAACTCTGCTGTTAACTATGCCACAATTATTTTTTATATCGCTAACGTAAACGGTATAAAGACCTGGAGCTACATATTCAAATACATTACTTTCTTGATAAGGCGTTATTATAGTATTGTTGTTATTTACTAATTGATATTCATAATCGCCTTCACCAGAAACCAGTACGGTAATGGTGTTGTTTTCAACTACATCAACAACGTTAATAGATTCAAAAGTTGCTATGTTTGATGGTTCAACTATTATAGTTCGTTGTTTAGAGCAACCATTTGCATTGGTAACGGTTACTGTATAAGTGCCTGTTTGATTTATTTGAATTTCATAAAGGTTTTCAACAGTTGACCAATTGTAGGTATAATTACTGGGAGAATCGTTTGTTATTTCGGCATTAATAGGAATAGTTACAGGAAATGTGTTTAAGCAGTAGTACTCTAAGTCATCAGTTACAATATCGGGTAAGCTATTAACAGTTAGAGAAACCTCACTAATACCATAGCAATTGTTTTGATTTTCAACACGAGCAAAAATAGTTTGATTGTAAGGAATTGTATTTGTAAAAGAAGTATTTAAAGGGCTTTGTTCTAACAAGGCATTGTTATAAGTTTCATAATACGATATGTTTAATCCGGTAAGTGGTATTCCGGTAATTATTAAGCTATTGGCATCGTTTAAATTAAATACATGAAAGCCATCTTCAGTACCATCATCATCACAAATAGGAGGTAAAACAGCATCGTTTACATCGGTGGTGCTTACCTCTAAAGTTAGTTGTGAATAGCTTGTGCACCCAGTTTGGTTATCAATGAGTTCTACATAAATGGTTTGCGGGTTTTCAGTATTGTTAAAAGAAGTGGCGTTTACTTGATTTGTTCTAGCGGTATCAGTATAAAATTTAGTAGAAATTCCCATAACACCACCTGTTAAATTGGCATTAGCTTGGTTGAGGTTAAACGTAGTAAAACCATCTACCAAACCGTCTTCATCGCATTGTAAAATGGTGTGGTTAAAGGAAGTAGGATTTGGATTAAAAACAACATGTGCTTGTCCTTCAATAGCACAATCACCATTATTAAGGTCTATATAAACTTCATACCAGCCATCTTCAAAAACCTCTAATTCAAAACCTGTTTCAGGTAAAACAACTTGATTTTTAGTCCATGTATAGGTTGCACCAGGAATACTATCAGATGATAACGTATATCTCTCATATTCACAAAGTGCCAGATTGGTTGTGCTTTCACCATTTTTAATAATATCTATTTCAAAATTAAAAAAAGAGGTAATAAAAGGTGGTAAACCTTGTGTTGAATTAAAAGGCGATAAACTAACGGCGTTATGAATATAATTACATCCTAAACCAACAGTATTTGGGTTTTGTATTACGCCTAAAAAAGGGAGACCTTGAGAATAAGTTGCACTAAGAGCTCTATATATTTTACCGTCTGGACCTAATTGTAAAGCACCTCTGTAAAGCTGTCTTTCGTCAATTATAATTTGGGTTCTTTCTATATCAGACTCAGTTAAATTTAATTGGGTTAAAGTAGATGTATGATTTCTTGGGTTATCATTATTATTAGTGTTTTGTATATCATTATAATCGTTTGACGAATGAATATATAGCAATTTGCTATTAGGAGAAAACTCTACACCATAAGGATAAAAAGCACCATTGTTTGTGTTTATATTTATTTGTTGTTCATTTGATAACATACCAGTTTCAACATTAAAATCATAAATAAATAAGCCATCTCTAAAACTAGCACTGGCAACTTTTGTACCGTCTGGCGATAGCTTTAAATACCCTCTATTATCTGAAATAGAACTAATAAAACTTGATTTTTGAGCCGGTCTAATAACTACAGAATCGGTTACTTTAAAAGCATGATAGGTATTAAAAGTGTCTGAATTGCCGTTCTCTGATGCTAGTGCTACAACCCAAATATCTTTGGTAAAGCAATCTTTTAAAACAGCTGTTATTTTTTCTGAACATTGAGCAAGTAAATTGATATTTTTTCTAACAACAGCACCCAAGCCACCATCAAGTGTTATATCAATTTCTGAATAGTTTAAACCAAAGTTAAAGCCATTTAAATTATTGTCAACGGTAAACACATAAAAAATTGTGTCACTTAGTGGTTTAGGAACTATAATGGCAGACTGTGTTGATGATGCCTGCGCCAACAGCATTGCTTGCTGCTGCGAATGGTAGGCCACCAAT